>JAJFJC010000382.1 GCA_021774385.1 Alphaproteobacteria bacterium | reverse complement strand
CCGAATTGTTCTTGGTTCGACTTCGGCAATGTCCAGCGTTTCGCCTGACGGGTGTCGGGTTGCATTTGGGTATGCGCCAAATTTGATCAAACTGCATACGATTCGGATTATGGACTTTTGCGCTAAATCAACCAATAACGGTTAACGAGTGGTTCAGAGAGATGGTTTTCCATTAATTAATTGTGAGTTTTGGTCTTAATTGATGAACAAAAATACCAGAAAGACAGTAATTCATAGTTCAAGACCCGACCTAAACTTTTGCGTTGCAACACCCTGGCCCACTTCGTGCCTGATCAATCCGCTTTCTCAGATTTTATCCACGCTACCGTCCTATCAAAACGGGCGGTCGCCTTGGATCGTGACGCGGTGGCCGTGGCGGGTTTGGGGGTAGTAGTCCCAGACCGCGTGATGCTGGACGCAGCGGTTGTCCCAGAAGGCGATGGAGTTGGCGCGCCAGGCGAAGCGGCAGTGAAACTCCGGCGTATTGATATGGTCGTTCAGGAAGTCGAGCAGGGCGCGGCTTTCCTTCTCCTTCAAGCCTTCGATCCGGGTCGTGAAGACCGCGTTCACGAAGAGCCCCTTGCGGCCGGTCACCGGGTGGGTGCGCACGACGGGGTGGGTGGCTTCGGGATAGACGTTCTCGCCGTCGCGCATTGTGCCCGTGCGTTTGTTGCGGCCGAAATAGCGGTGTTTCGATTCATGCCGCGCCTGGAGGCCGCCGACGAACGCCTTCATCGGTTCCGATAGCGCGTCATAGGCCGCATAGGCGCTGGCGAACATCGTGTCGCCGCCGCTTTCGGGTGCTTTCTGGATATGCAGGATGCTGCCGAGTGGCGGTTCCTTGTCGCAACTGACGTCGCTGTGCCAGCCTTGCCCGGCGACCCGCTCGGAATTCTCGTCGGCATGGACGGTCAGTATTTCGGGGTGGCCTTCTGGCGCCGGTGCGGTTGGGTGAATATGCAATTCGCCGAAACGCCGTCCGAACGCTTTGTGCTGGTCGAGGGTCAGGTCCTGATCGCGAAAGAAAATCACCTGATGGGTCATCAGAGCGTCGTGGATTTCGGAGAAGGTCTGGTTGCCAAGCGGTTGCGCCAAATCGACACCCGAAATTTCCGCCCCGATGACCGGGCTGAGTGGCTCGACGGTTATGGTTTGGTATTGCATTGGCGGCACCTCCTTGTGGGAAACTCACCCTGTTTCGATAAAACGCTAACAGGCCCGTCGATGGTCCGCAACCAACGGCCCTGCTTTCACTCACTTGTTTGTGATCGAGGGGGACCGTGTGGGTAAACCGACTATATAGGTTGTGAGCGCGTTAACGGTCCGCCGCAAAGGGGCCAGCGCGCGGAATCAAACCTATGAATCGGGGAGTAGATCATGCCACTGAGAATTAATGACGAAGCACCGAATTTCACCGCCGAGACGACGCAAGGAACCATCGATTTCCATGATTGGGTCGGTGATGGTTGGGCGATTTTGTTCTCGCATCCGAAGGATTTCACACCAGTTTGCACGACCGAACTCGGCTACATGGCGGGGTTAAAGCCGGAATTCGATAAACGGAACTGCAAGATCCTGGGCCTCAGTATCGACGGGGTCGGCGATCATGACGCGTGGTCGCGTGATATCGAGGAAACCCAGGGCCATAAAGTGGAATACCCGCTGGTTGGCGATCCGAAACTGGAAGTCGCGAAGCTGTACGAGATGCTGCCAGCCGACGAGGGCGACTCGTCCGAGGGCCGGACGGCGGCGACCAATGCGACAGTCCGTACCGTGTTCCTGATTGGACCGGACAAGAAGATCAAGCTGTCGCTGACCTATCCGATGAGCACGGGCCGCAATTTTGATGAAGTGTTGCGGGTTTTGGAGTCATGTCAATTGACCGCCAATCATCAGGTTGCAACACCGGTGAATTGGAAAAGCGGCGAAGACGTGATTATCGTTCCGGCGGTATCCGATGAAGCGGCGAAGGAAAAATATCCGAACGGATGGCGTTCGCCGAAGCCGTATCTGCGCTTCGTGCCTGACCCGACGGCATAAAGGAACCGCGGCGGTTAGCGTTCCTGCCGGTACCGCTTGCCGCCGCTATCCGCCGCGCCTTCGTATAGGACGCGGCCCTTGATCTCCATGTCGGTACGGCAGAGCGTAAAGTCCGCGTCGAGCAGCCGACCCTTAGGGGTTCCCGTGACGGTGAAATTACCGAAACGGTCCTCGCCCGCAACGTGGGCGACGAGCGATTTGTCGCCTGATTTCTGTTTCATCGAAGGTTTGATATAGCGGATCGCGGCGCCGATACGGCGGTCATCGGTCGTGTTCGGGCTCGACGCATGGAACAGATGCCCGTGATGCAACGACGCCTGACCGGGTTTCAGGACCGCGTCGACGGCATCGGAATCGTCGACCTCGACCGCGATTTCCTGTCCCCGCGATAGCAGATTGCCCTCGGCGAAGGAATCGGCGTGCGCCACAAGCTGCTTTTTCTGGCTGCCCGGCACGAACCGCATGCAGCCGCTTTCGATCGTTGCCGGCGACAGGGCGAACCAGGCGGTCAGTTCCTCGGCGTCGTCGAGACCCCAATAGGTCAGGTCCTGGTGCCATGAAACGTAGCCCGGACTGTTGGCTTCCTTGATGAAAAGCCCGCTGCTCCAGACCATCAGGTCGGGGCCAAGGATTTGCGAGGCCGCATCGATCAATCGCGGGTGGCGGATCAGCCTGTCGAACGAGGGCAGCAACCGGTCCGGGTAGCTCAGTAGCATGGACAGTTCTTCCGGCCGGTCCGCGAGTTCCGCTTCACCGGCTTCCAGATCCGCCCGGATCGCTTTCGTTTCCGCCTCGCTCAGTACGTCAATGGGGAAAACGAACCCGTCCCGTTCGTAGGTCTCGGCAATGTTTGATGTCGCGGTCGTCATTCTTACTTCCTCGATGTTTTTAGCCGGCGCAATTGTACGTCATCGGCTTGCATCACAACAATAAGGCGGGCGATTTGTCGCGCAGTTCAAGATTGCTTCGCGGTTTGCCAACGTTCTTCCATATCGTCGAGGCTGGCTTTCGCGATGTCCTTTCCATCCGCGACATAGCTGTTCTCGACGGCATGAAAGCGCCGTTCGAATTTGGCGTTGGCATGGCGCAGCGCGGCCTCCGGATCAACGCGAAGATGTCGGGCCACATTGACGACACTGAACAACACATCGCCCAACTCGTCGGTAAGGCGGGCGTGGTCGGGTGTGGCATGCTCCGTCTCCACCTTGAGCTCGGCTAATTCCTCGTCGAGCTTGTCGAGGGCGCCACCGACATCGGGCCATTCGAAGCCTACCCGCGCGGCGCGCTTGCCGAGTTTTTCGCAGCGCATCAGCGCCGGCATCGCGCTGGGGACGCCGTCGAGAACGCTGGGCCGGCGTCCCGACCGTGCCGCTTTCGCCGCGCGTTCGGCCGATTTATGCGCCTCCCAATTCGTGCGTTGCGCGGGTTCGTCGTCGAACGTCTCGTCGCCAAAGACATGCGGATGACGGCGTACCATCTTGTCGGCGATGGCGCCCGCGACCGCATCGAAGTCGAACCGCCCATCCTCTTCCGCCATCCGTGCATGGAACACGACCTGCAGCAACAGGTCGCCCAGTTCCTCGCGCAGTCCGGCCATGTCGCCTTCGGTGATCGCATCGGCGACTTCATAGGCCTCTTCGATCGTGTAGGGCGCGATGGTTGCGAAGGTCTGCTCCACGTCCCACGGACAACCGTTTTCCGGGTCACGCAGCCGGGCCATGATGTCGAGGAGTCGGGTCAATTGGGCTGTCATGGCGATTTCCTGCGTTGCAATTTTGGCGAGGTGGAAAGATATCATTCCGCAATGTTCCATGGCCATGTCGTATGCTCAAGGCATGCAAACGGGCTCGTTGCGTGACTCTTCGGTGACGTTAGCGCGATACTATGTTTCGAAATTTTGGATATGGGGTCGTCGATGACAATGAAAAGCCGCTGGATTCACGAACTGAAATGGCCGGAGATCGCTGGCTATCTTGAGCGATCCGACATCGCGCTGATTCCGGTTGGCGCGACCGAGCAGCATGGGCCGCACCTGCCGCTCTATGTCGATACGGGCTGGGCCGTTGGGATGGCGGAAGGGGCGGCGGCCCGAGCCGATGCGTTGATCGCGCCGCCGGTGCATTACGGCTGGGGACCGCACCACATGGCCTATCCCGG
>JAJFJC010000381.1 GCA_021774385.1 Alphaproteobacteria bacterium | reverse complement strand
AACCTGATCATGACGCCGCATGTGTCGTCGGATGACAACGACAACTACGCACCGCTCACCATCGACCTCGTGTTCGAGAACATCGCCCGCTGGACTGCGGGTAAGACGCTGAAGAACGTCGTCGACACTGATTTACAATATTGAGGTTTCAAGATGGCGCTGCATTTCGAACGTGAGGAGTTTGTCCGGCGTATCGGCAATGCGCGGCGGCGCCTCAGGGAACGGAACCTTGCCGCCATTTTGGTCTTCGCGCAGGAGAGCCATTATTACCTGACCGGTTACGACACCAGCGGGTATGTCTTCTTCCAGTGCCTGGTCCTAACGGCGGACGAACAACCCATCACCCTGCTCACACGGCGGCCCGACCTGGAACAGGCGCACCGTACCTCGATCATTGAAGATGTCCGTATTTGGTACGACCAGGAAGGCGCGAACCCCTCAAGCGACCTAAAGGATATTCTCCAAGAAAAAGGACTGGCTGGAGAACGGATCGGGATTGAGTTGGACAGCTATGGCCTACGTGCTCATCACTATATTGAACTCAAGGACAGCCTGGACGATTGGTGCCGATTGGAAGACGCTTCACCCCTGGTCCGAAGCCTTCGCCTGGTCAAATCGGTTCCTGAAATCGACTATGTCCGCCGTGCGGCCAAGCTGGCCGACGATTCTTTGGTGGCAATGCTCGAGGCAGCCCGACCCGGCGCGTTCGAAGGCGATATCGCGGCGGCAGGACAGGCCGCCATTCTGTCCGGTGGCGGCGATCCTCCGCCGTCTGGTCCCGTCCTCGGCTCCGGCGAACGTGCGCTGCTGATCCGTTCGGCGACGGGCTACCGCCATCTCGACCCGACGGACCAGCTGACCCTAGAATTCGCGGGAAGTTACCGTCACTACTGCGCCTGCCTTATGCGTACGGTGGCAATCGGGACCGAAGGCGCCAAACATCGCGAAATGTTCGATGTGACCCGCGACGCCCTAGCTGCCATGACCGACGCCGCCCGGCCCGGCCGCTCCTTAGGCGAAATCGACGACGCCCACCGCCGCGTCTATGACGAGAGCGGCTATGGCGACTTTCGCATGGCGGCTTGTGGATACGCCCTCGGCGCCAGCTTCCGCCCGACTTGGATGGATGTGCCGCCGATGTTGTATAGCGGCAACCCGCTGATCGCCGAACCCGGTATGGTGCTGTTCCTGCACGCCATCCTGATCGACAATACCGCCGAGTTGGCGATGAGCCTCGGCCACACTATTGTCATCACCGAGTCGGGCTCGGAAATTCTGAGCAAATTAGAACCGGACTACATCACCTGCGCATAAAACGGTTCGCGTCTAATTCTTTCGTTTCGCGATCAACTGGTCGAGTTGCTCATCCTCAACGTCTAGGTCGAGTTGAACCCATAGCGGCAGATGATCCGAAAGTTCATAGGTGAACTTTGTTTTCGATAAGTTCTTGTACGGCTTAAAGGGTTTGTGGTTTCCCTTGTAGAAATCGACGACACCGCCATGTTCGCTGAATACGGATCCCGTTACGGTGGGATGATGCAGGATCTGATCGTAGCGTTTATCCTTCATCAGGTTCGAGCCATGCTCCAAATTCAGAATGCTGGTCGGCGCCTTGAGACCGTGTTTTGTGACGGCCCTGTATAGTTTGGAGCGATAACTCGGAATGTTGAAATCGCCCAAAGCGATGATATCCCGATCGATACGGTATTCGTCCTTCTGAAACGTGCTCACCCATTCGGCCAGCGCTTCCAGCTCCTTCTTTCGGCCGGCGGTCGTTCCCCACTGCAGATGTACGGCAAGCAAGATGAAGTCGAAATGACCGGCACGGAACGATGCGATGTAAGGTTTGCGCCACCAGTTGAAGTCCGGAACCCATTCACCAGTATCTTTGTTCTTGGTTCTCGGCCCATCCGATTCCGCCGCCAGGCCGGTAAACGCTACGGCCCTCGAATCGTAGACGAAAGCGATCCGTTCCCTATTGCCGCCGGCATCAGCCGTATAGTCGGAGAACACGACCCTCCAATACGGTCCCAGCAGGTCGAGGACATATTTCAGTTCGGCAATGTTACGACGCAGTTCGGTGACGGCAATCAGGTCGAACTGAAAGAAAATCTCCGCAATACAGTGCAGCGAGAAGCGTTTCCGCTTTTTCTGGCCCCAATGTCGGATGTTCCAGGTGCAAATATTGATCGACTCATCCAGGGTGGAAGGTGGAATTTCGGCGGTCCTGATTCGGTTTCTGAGGAGTTGAATGCCTTCGAGCTCTCCTAGATTCAGCTTTGAATGATCCATGTCACGCGCCTCCGAAATGGTTGACCATAAATTTCTATCTTGAGCAGTAATACATTATTTTCACAATCTTTAATTCTATTTTTGGATTGCATCGAGAGGGCTGTGACTCGAGGTAAGCCAGCCATAAATTTTTAATATTGCAAATTGTTGACAATTTACAATAATCGGCCTCCAGCACAATCCTATCCGTCGACTAAGGTTTCGCCGTGACGCAAACACATGAGGCACTCCGGCTGCTTCGCTCGCAATCACTGTCGAGCGTGGTGCAGGACGAAATCGAGCAGCGCATCCTGTCCGGTGCGATCGCCGCCGGCGCGCGCATTAACGAGAATGGATTGGCGTCCGAACTTGGCGTCAGCCGGGGGCCGATCCGCGAAGCCTGCAGGGGCTTGGTCGAAATGGGGCTGCTCACCGTCATCGTGAACCGGGGTTTCTTCGTGCGCGAGGTGACGCGCAAGGACGCCATCGACGTCTATGACGTCCGGTCCAGCCTGATGCGGCTTGCCGGCGAAACCTTGGCAGGGCAGATATCCGATTCCCAGCTCGGGACTCTTGAAAAACTCGTCGCCGATATGGATCTCGCGGAGAACGAAAACGATTTCGAAAACTTCTATGCTCTAAACCGGGAATTTCACGACCGAATCGTTGACTTCGCCGAGAACGACCGCCTGCGCGCGCTCTGCGAAGGGTTGGTCAAGGAACTGCATCTCTACCGCCGCCGCAGCCTGTTGCAGGGCGGCGGCCTCAACGTATCCAATCACGAACACAAGGAAATCGTGGAAGCGCTTCGATCGCACGACCCAACGCGCGCGGGCGCCGCGCTGGAACGCCACATACAAGCCGGCAAAAAGCGATTTCTCGCCGCTGCCGAAATCGAATAAACGAGCAAATGGGGAAGATCTAACATGAAGTTCAGTAATTTTTTGTTTCCGCAAGCCGATACACCCGCGGATGACGGCCGGGTAATCGATGAGTCCCTCGCCGAAGGCATTCTCTGCGACCAGTTGGGCATGGAGGTCCTGTGGCTGGCGGAGCATCATTTCGATGGCAATTGCGCCTATGTCGATCCGGTCAGCTTCGCCGCCGCCCTCGCCACCACGACCAAGCAGATCAAGCTCGGTTTCGCGGTCGCGCAGATGTCGCTGCATCACCCAATCCGCATGGCCGAGCAGATGGCTATGATCGATCATCTCTCGAAAGGCCGGCTGATCGTTGGGCTAGGCCGTGGTACCGCACACAATATCTACGACTATCGCGGCTATGGGATCGCCCCGGAAGAAGCGCAGGAGCGCCTGCTCGAATCCGAGGAGATCATGATCAAATCCTGGACGACCGAGAATTACGAGCACAAGGGAAAATACTGGAACCTGTGGCTGCCGAAGCTCCGCCCGGAATGCTACACGAAGCCGCACCCCTACCTCATCCGCGCCTGTTCCGGCGAGGCGTCGATGCTGGATATGGCGCGGCAGGGGCGACCTTTCCTGATGAACGTGCAGACCGATGAGATAACGCAGCACCGCATGGACCTCTACCGTAAGACCATGGGTGAGTCCGGCTTCGACGACGCCCATATCGCGCAGGCGGTCGACGAAACCTGGGTCTGGCGTAACATCTTCATCGCCGACACCGATGCCGAAGCCGAACGCATCGGGATCCCGCTATTCGAGGCGCAACGCGAGCAACGCGCCAAGATGCGCACCCGCATCCTCAAGGAGCGCGGCGAAAGCATGGCCAAGCCGGGCGAGACTGGTGTCGTCGCGTCAGCACCGGCTCGGAATGTCGTGGAACACAGCCTGATTTGCGGCTCGCCGGCGACGGTGGCCGAACGGTTGGCGAAGATCGACGCGATTGGTGTCGGCGGCATCATCCTCCAATTCCGCGTCGGCCCCTCTCCCTACGAGGTGACGGAAAACAGCATCCGCCTGTTCATGGACAAGGTCGCGCCGGAGTTTAGAAGGCAGGCCGCGGCAGAGTGACCTACCGCCTGCGACTACCTGGACCGACGACGGTGCCGGAACGGGTCCGCAATGCCATGGCGCAACCGGTCGTCAACCATCGCGGGCCGGAATTCAGCGCTATCGTCAAGGAAATCGAAACAGGCCTTCAGAATATCATGGGGACGGCGAACCCGGTTCTGCTGTTCGCGGCTTCGGGCACCGGCGTCATGGAAGCCAGCTTGGCCAACACGCTCGGGCCCGGCGATAAGGCATTGTTCATCGCCAACGGTCAGTTCGCCGACCGTTTCGCCGCCATCGCGGAAGGTCTTGGCCTGCAAGCCAACTTGCTGGACGTGCCCTGGGGCGACGCTGTCGACCCTAAGGCTCTATCGGCGCGCCTCGCGGAAGCGGACTACCAAGCCGTCATCGCCATCCATAATGAAAGCTCTACCGGCGCCGTCGCGGACCTTGAAGCCATCGGTGCAATCGTCCGCGACACACCGGCCTTGCTCATCGTCGACTCGGTTAGCGGGCTTGGTGGCATTGAGATGCAGCAGGATCGCTGGGGCATCGACATTCTGGTGTCCGCCTCGCAGAAGGCGCTGATGTGCCCGCCGGGGCTGGGTTTGGTCAGCGTCAGCGAAAAGGCGTGGAAAATCATCGACGTGAATGCCCCCCGTACGCGGTTCTACTGGGATTTTCGCACGGCGCGCGACAACGCGGTGGACGGACAGACGGCCTTCACACCCGCCGTTTCGCTGGGTTTCGCGCTATGCGAAGCGCTACGTATGATCGACGAAGAAGGACTGCCGAACGTATTGGCGCGTCACGCACGGCTCGCCGCGGCGCTGCAAGCGGGCGGCACGGCGCTGGGACTACCTGTCTTCACCCGATCGCCAATCCGCTCCAACACCGTAACCGTCCTCCAAATGCCCGACGGGCACGATAGCGGCACAATTGTGCGTCATCTCTATGAACAATACGGCACGGTCATCGCCGGCGCCCGCAACAAGCTACAAGGTACGGTGGTCCGCTTTGGCACGATGGGCTATATCGATGAAGCCGATATATTGCTCGATCTGATGTATCTGGAACGGACACTGGACGCGCTCGGCCTTCCCGTTACACCGGGTGCCGCCCTAGCGGCGGCGCAGGAATCACTACGCGGTAGTTGAAGGCGGTGCGCAAGGGCTTTGTGCGATGGGACGGCGCTCGGCCCTCCCGCTCCCCGTGGAGATCCTCTGCGAAACCGAGCGAGCGGTATCGCCGTCCACCCCCACCCTAGCCCTCCCCTTCGATGGGGAGGGGAAAATAGCTAGATAGCAAGCGGTTGTTCCTTCCCCCTTGCAGGGGAAGGTTAGGATGGGGGGTGAATCACCGACGTTGATAATATTTCGCAAAGGTCACCCGAGGGAGAGGGCTGGCGTGAGGGGTCTACCTTGAGCCTTAAAAGGCTGACTATTCCGCAGCCTGCGGCACGTCCTTTTCGTCGTAGATCGTGCCGTATTGCCGGTCCATTGTAATCGGCGATTCAAAGAAGGTCAGTTCCGGCGGGTGGCCGTATTTCTCCGTCATATAAGCTTTCCACTCGTCGCTATAGGCCGCCTCCGCCGCCGCGCGCGACTCCCAAAGATAAGCGCCCCCACCGACCCCTTCATTGTAGAGGACGTTTTTCCGCAACAACCCCTCGGTCGCCATGTAACGAGGAATGGAATCCCGGAACATCCGCACCGCCGTTGCCCGATCCGTGCCCTCCGGCAGCCGATAAGTAACGACTGCAATTGTCTGGGTCATGTCCATCTCCCTCACCACGCTTGCCCATACCTTGGGTCAGAATCGAGCATCGGGCAATAATTTACTGGCCCGCTGATTCCAAAGGTGCTCTGGCGCCACCGTCTCGTTCTTCGTAAGCTTTCGCTAAATAGATACGCTTTAAGAAAGGCCACCCCATGGGAATGAATGACGACTGGCTCGCGCTCACCACCGAAGAGACGCTTGAGCCTGACCTGCCGATCTGCGATCCGCATCATCATCTTTGGGATACAGGCTATCAGCCGGGCGTCGCCTTCCGCGCCGAGCAGGTCGCCAACCGGTATCTGTTGGACGAAATCCTGGCCGATACCAGCAGCGGTCATAATGTGGTGTCCACGGTCTTCATCGAATGCGCTTCGATGTACAAATCAACGGGCCCGGATGCCCTGCGGCCCGTCGGTGAGACGGAGTTCGTCAATGGTGTCGCGGCGATGAGCGCGTCCGGACAATATGGCCCGACGCGGATTGCCGCCGCGATCGTCAGCTTCGCCGACCTTATGCTGGGCGATGCGGCGGGCGCGGTGCTTGATGGCCATATCGCCGCCGGTGGCGGCCGCTTCCGGGGTATTCGTCACGCTGGTGGTTGGGACGCCAGCCCGGATGTGCGCAATTCGCACACCCATCCGGAGCCGGGCATGTTCGCCGACGCGACCTTCCGCGCCGGTTTCGCGCAACTGGCACCACGCAACCTTTCCTTCGAGGGCTGGTGCTATCACACGCAGATTGGCGATCTTACCGATCTTGCCCAGGCCTTCCCCGACACTACCATCATCCTCAACCATTTCGGCGGCCCGCTTGGAATCGGCCCCTATGAGGGCACGCGGGAAGAGAACCTGCCGCAATGGCGCGAGGACATCGCGGAATTGGCCAAATGCCAGAACGTCGTCGCAAAGCTCGGCGGCATCAATATGAAGGTCAATGGATTCAACTGGCATAAAGGCGACAAGCCGCCAAGCAGCACGGAACTCGCCGCCGCCACGCGCGTCTATTACGACCATTGCATCGACCGCTTCGGCGCGGACCGTTGCCTGTTCGAATCAAACTTTCCCGTCGACAAGGTGACCTGCAGCTACAACGTGCTGTGGAACACCTTCAAGCGCATCGCCGCCGATTGTACGGCCAGCGAAAAGGCATCGCTGTTCCACGACACCGCGGCGCGGGTCTATCGCATCGATAGCGAGGGTTAACCGACTTTCGAGAGATGCCGCTCAATGGCCTCGGCGACCAGGTCGGGATGGGTCAGCGGGCACATATGTTCGGTGTCCGGCAGGGTAATGAATTCGCAGCCGGGGATCGCCTCGGCGAGGAGTTCGACCATACGCAGATCGAAATGCGTTGGCCGCTCGCTGCGGATCGCCAATGTCGGCGTCGTAATCGTCGCCAGTTCCGCCATGGTCGTGGGATTACTCTTATTCGCATAAATGTTCGCGACATGGCCTTCCGTACGGCTCAGGAAGTTCTGACGCGTCTTATCCGGATAGCCCTCCCAGGTGCCGGGCCCGTTGCGGAAATCAAGAAAGCCTTTCCACGCC
>JAJFJC010000039.1 GCA_021774385.1 Alphaproteobacteria bacterium | reverse complement strand
TTCGGGTGTGCCCGGAATACTTTTAATAAAAGGATAGATGTCAGGAACGCCAAACCGACGCGCGAACCGAAGCTGTTTATCGGCCGTTAATTCCTGATCTCGAAAACATAAAACCTTATGGCTAAGAAAAGCTTGACGAATCTCCGAGGTTTCCTGTTCATCTAGTGAGTTCGACAATTCGGCACCGAAAACTTCCGCGCCCAACGCACCCGATATTGGTTTAACTTCGATCATTTAAAATGCCATTCTTTTCGTTCACAGCGAATGAATTTCCTCACTGTGAATAATGACGTGTGGCCGCCTCAATATCAAGTGTACCTAAAGCATAACCAATTAAGAATACGAGAAAATTTTATCGAAATTAACCAATTGTCCGCTAAACAAAATTAATAGTATTTCTACTATTAATAGAATTAGATCTTGTTCGAATTCCCTTATTGAGCAACACGCTTAATGATCGTCGAGAGCGAGTTACCAATACTTTATCAAGATTGCCGTTTCATATCGATCGCGGTTGAGTGGCGCGTTTGTCATACACCCGCGAACTCGGAAAATAGCCAGTCGCGGAAGGCGGCGATTTTCACCGACCGCGCCGGGACATTCGCGCAGACAACGTAATAGGCCGCCTTCTCCGCGACGATCGCATCAAACAAGCAGACGAGCCGGCCCGACTTGAGATCGTCAACTGCCAAGGCCGTCTTTCCAATCGCGACACCCGCACCCGCAACCGCTGCATTTAGTACATCAGCGGATGTGTTAAAGCGTAGCCCCAATGTCGCATCCACGTTCTCAACGCCGTGGGCGCTAAGCCACGTTCCCCAATCGTACGCCGGATTACCGAATTCATCGCCGCCTATATCATGTAACAAGGTAAACCGGCTTAAATCTTCAGGCCGCCGAAGCGGTGTCGCGCCTTCCAAAAACCTGGGGCTGCACATCGGCGCAACGGAATTTTCCACCAGCAATTCCGACACAAGCCCCGGATAGTCGCCATTGCCATAATGCACGGCGATATCGACATCACCGGACATTAAATCCGGCAACTCCATATCCGTCGAAATTCGAACGTCGATATCCGGATGGCGTTCCCGAAACGTCTCCAAACGTGGAACGATCCATTTCATGGCGACCGACGGCGGAACCGACACCGTGAGAACAGGCGTATGGGTAAGTGCATCGAGATCATCCATCGCCCGTGACAGCGCTCCAAACGCCGCATGAACACCACGCAGCAGAACATCGCCCGCGTCGGTTAAAATGAGCGACCTCCTTGACCGTTGAAAGAGCACGACACCAATCCGTTCCTCCAAATCCTTAATTTGGTGACTAACGGCGGATGGCGTGACATGCCGTTCCTCCGCCGCGCGACTGAAGTTTAGTAATCGCGCCGCCGCCTCGAAGGTGCGAAGCCCATTAAGCGGAGGCAAATTCGAGGGCATCGCCAACAGCTCCTGCATCTATGAATAAAATTCATCATAAGGTGAATTATGATACTTTGCCAGGCGCATGCCGCTAGACTACGGTTCGGAAAAATAGAGAACTTATGCCTGTAAATTAACTTTTAATTGGCGACGTTTCGAGCGCCAATATGAAAAAATCTTCTAGAGGTATTGCCGGCACGCGGCGAACAAGGGATCGACCATGGAAAGTTGGGGTTGGGTCTATTTGACTTTCATGGCATCGGCCGCGCAAGCCGTCCGAACCGGCGGCCAGAAACACCTTACCCAGCACATGAACACGCTTGCCGTCACGCTTGTCCGTTTTATCTACGGCCTGCCCTTCGTTGTTGTATATTTTTTCGTTCTGCTCAAGGTTTTCGATAAGGAAGTCCCGAGCCTGACGGTGGAGTTTCTGGCACTTTGCTTGCTGGCCAGTATCGGGCAAATCGTGGCAACGGTCATGCTGGTCTACCTATTTTCGTTTCGAAATTTTGCTGTCGGTACGACGTATGCGCGAACCGAGGCGTTCCTTACGGCTGTCGTCGGTGCGCTCTTCTTTAGTGAGTTCATCAACACGCAAGGATGGTTCGCGATCGCGATCAGCGTCTTTGGTGTCGCGATAATTACCGTCGTGAAAACCAACGTCGACGATGGCGGATGGTTAGGGCGGATCTGGAATAAATCAGCCGCGGTGGGTTTGGCCTCGGGCCTTTGCTTCGCGCTTGCTTCCCTTTCAGTCCGCCGTGCCTCTTTATCCCTTGAGGACGATACGTTTTTATTTCCCGCTTCGGTGACCTTGCTGACCACCGTGCTTATGCAAACGACGATGCTAAGCTTTTATATCCTTATTAAGGAGCGCGCGGAGGTATCCGCCATGATCCGGGAATGGAAAATCGGGACCTTCGTCGGTGCGACCAGCGCGCTCGGATCGATTGGCTGGTTCACCGCTTTCACCCTGCAAAACGCGTCTTTCGTTAAAGCGCTCGGGCAGATTGAGTTTATTTTCACCCTTGCGATATCGGTTCTGTTTTTTCGTGAGAAGTCATCGGCGGGAGAGCTGTTTGGCATGGCCCTGGTCGTGGCCGGTATCGTCTACCTGCTCGCCGTCGCGTGATTGCCAGGAGACCGGCGGCTAAAAATCCCAATACTCGGCATTGACTTCCGCATTAGGCAGAAGATCGCCTTGGAAAACCTTTACGACCTCGGAAACCAGTTGTTCGGGCGCGAAGGGTTTCGCAATAAACGCGGTCACGCCACAATCCGTGGCGCGTTTTACCGCTTCTTCGGTGTCACGCGCGGTAACGAGAATAAAGGGGATGGCACTGCGGCCGGCACGGATATTCTTAAGGACCTCAAGACCGCTCATGCTAGGCATGATCCAGTCGCAAATTACGAGGTCATATTGCGCGCCCTCTTCGAAGCTACGCCACGCTTGAATACCGTCTCTAGCCTTTGTGATCTTTTCGATACTCACCGAATTTAGAATACTCTCGATTAGGGCAAGCATAATCGGGTCGTCCTCGACGACCAAGACTCGCGCGCATTTGAGAGTGTTTTTGATCAATGCATTCACATAATCCGTTCACTAAAATACTCTAATAAAAATGTTTATTTTCCCTTAAAGAAAGACGTGAACAAACGCGCCCTAACGATTCAAGGCGAGTTGCATCACGCCATTTTTCGGGACTGCAGGCTTCGCCATATGCGCTCCGGCGAGGCCGGCATATCGATATGCGTGACGCCGGCTTCGCGGGAAAGGACATCGACGATCGCGTTCATGATCGCCGGCAACGCGCCCGTGCAACCCGCCTCGCCGCAACCTTTGGCGCCAAGCGGATTGGTTTTCGCGGGCACGGGATGGGATGCAAAGGTGAACTCGGGCAGATGATCCGCGCGCGGCATCACGTAATCCATATAAGAGCCTGATATCAGTTGCCCTTCCTCACTGTAGGACGTGTTTTCCATCAGCGCCTGACCAAGCCCCTGGATCACGCCGCCATGGACTTGGCCTTCCACCAGCATGGGGTTAATCAGCGTACCGAAATCATCGACAATTACGTAGCGGTCGACCTTGACGATTCCGGTTTCCGGTGCAATTTCCACCTCCGCGATGTGGCAACCGTTCGGAAAAGCCGAAGGCGGCGTATCTTCCGCGAGTTCCGCATCGAGCGATTGCGGAATATCGTCCGGCAGGCTGGTCCCTTCGCGAAGACTTTCCGCAAGCTCCAGAATTGAAATTGTCCGGTCGGTCCCAACGACACGGAACGTGCCCCACTCGAACTCAATATCCTCGACAGCCGCTTCAAGTACATGGCTGGAGATGTTTCGACCGTTCTCGATGACCGCTTCGGCGGCATGCAGTAACAGCGTACCCGCGGAAATAACCGTCCGCGACCCTCCCGTACCGGCCCCGGCGATAAGTTCATCGCTGTCGCCCTGCAAAAGCCGAAACCGGTCAAAGGGTATGCCCAGCTTCGTCGTCAGAATTTGAGCGAATGTCGCCGCATGACCCTGGCCGTAATTCAACGAGCCGGAGACCATGGTCACGGTCCCATCGGATTCGAAGCGAATACCACCCATCTCCTTCGCCGGCGGTCCGGTCACTTCCAGATAACAGCCAATCCCCAACCCTCGGAGAAACCCCTTCGCGGCCGAGGCTTTGCGTCGGGCCTCGAAACCGTCCCAATTGGCCGCCGCGAGCGCTTCCTCCAACACGGCTGGGAAGTCACCGCTATCGTAGGTCAGTTCCGAAACAGCATCGTAGGGAATTTCATCGGCGCCGATAATATTGCGGCGCCGCAACTCGACACGGTCGATTCCCATCTCCCGCGCCGCCGTATCCATGAGGCGCTCCATATAGTAAACGCCTTCCGGACGGCCCGCCCCCCGATAGGCGCCAATTGGCGTTGTATTGGTGAAAATGGCATGCGAACGGGCATTGAATACGGGTAGGCGATAGACCCCCGGAAAATTCCGCGGGATATTGCGCGTGCTCATGGAGGGGCCCACGGCGCTCAGATAGCCACCGAGATTGGCATAGCTTACGACCCGTCCGGCAAGAATGCGTCCCTTCGTATCGAACGCCAAGGAGGCCTCGGCCCAACTATCACGGCCGTGCTGATCGGACAAAAAACTATCGCTCCGGTAGTCGCACCATTTCACGGGACGGCCCAGAAGGCGGGACGCAATCAGAACCGGCGCGTATTCCGGATATGGCGCCGACTTCATCCCAAAGGACCCGCCGACTTCATAGGTCATGACACGCAGCTGTTCGCGCGGGATACACAGGATCTGTGTGGCCAGGACATTCGTGAAACCGAAGACTCCTTGTGTTGGGACGTGCAGCGTATAACGACCGCTATCGGCATCGAACTCACCAACCGCCGCCCGAGGTTCCATCGCCGAGACCACAACCCGATTGTTGCGCAGCGTCAAGCTGCTGACATGATGAGCGTCTTGAAAAATTCGATCGACTTCCGCGCCGTCACCGAACTCCCAATCCAGGGCAAGGTTGCCCTCCGCTTCATCGTGCAATCGCGGCGCGTCAGCCTTCATGGCCTCTCTGGCATCGGTAACCGCCGGCAAAACTTCCACTTCAAATTCGATAAGTTCTGCCGCGTCTCTCGCAATCGCCAGGCTCTCCGCGACCACGAATGCGACGGCCTCGCCGCAATACCGGACCGCGTCGGTGGCTAACGCCGGACGCGCCGGTTTCACCAGCGGTGTTCCATCCCTACTTTTCACCGCCAAACGGCAAGGAAGCGGCGCCACCCCTTCCGCTTCCAGATCAGCGGCCGTCAAAACCGTAAACACGCCTGGCGCGGACTTCGCCGCCGATACATCCAGCGTCTTGATAACGGCATGCGCATAAGGCGAACGAAATACGTAACCATGGGCTTGCCCCGGCAGACTAAAATCATCCGTGAAGCAGCCAGCCCCCCGCAACAGGCGCGGGTCTTCCGTTCGAGAAACGGATTGGCCAACCGCGAATTTTTCAAATGGATAATCCGACAAGGTCAGTAATTCCTTCTTTGGAGATTGAGCCGGTCTCGTTCAGGCAGCCATGTTTGTTTTTATGAGCACATCGGTCAATAGCCGCATCAGGTTCTCGCATCCACGCAAGTCGCAGCCAGGATTGTTCGAGGCCAACCGTCTGGAACCAAAGTGACTGCTTCGCTAAGGTTCACCGGTCTATCGTAATTTTGGGAACGAATCAGATGGCGGGAAGACTTAATGGCAAAGTTGCAATTGTCACGGGTGCCGCGTCACGAGACGAAGGTATTGGCAACGGCAAGGCGATCGCTCTGTTGTTCGCCCGGGAAGGCGCGCGGGTGATGTTGATCAACCGGTCGAAAGAACGCGCGGAGACGCTGCGACAAGAAATAGCCGGCGAAGGTGGTGAAGCCGCGGTCTTCGCGGGCGACATGACAAAAGCGGAGGACGCCCACGCGGCAATTGAAGCCACGGAAAAAGCCTTCGGTCACCTCGACATACTTTGCAACAACATCGGCATTGGTGGACCGGGGAAGGTGGAAGATGTCACCGAGGAACAATGGGATCAGATTATCGGCACCAATCTCAAATCCGCCCTGTTCTGCACGAAAGCAAGCGTCCCCGCCATGATGCGGGCGGGTGGCGGATCGATCATCAATATTTCCTCGATTGTCGGTGCCGGCGGTTTGGTCAGCGATACCGGGGCCGTTGCCTACGCAACCTCCAAAGCGGGCGTACACGGCTTTACGCAGGCCGTCGCGGCGGATTATGCAGCGGCGGGTATCCGATCGAATTGCATAATTGTCGGCAGCGTCCACACGCCGATGGTTGCGTGGCGTGGCGAGGAATATCGCGAGCGGCGACGCCGCATGGTACCCCTGGAAACCGAAGGCACCGGCTGGGATATCGGCTGGGGCGCGGTATATCTGGCGAGTGACGAATCACGCTGGATCACCGGCGTACTGTTACCGATCGACGGTGGTGTGATGGCAATCCGCCCCTGGCCACGATAGTAAAAAGAGAAATCGCAGTAAGAAACGTCACATCCCTTACTCTCGTACAGGTCCATGGAAGACACCGATCTCGATGCCATATGCCGTTTCCCGGCAAGTCTCGAGGAACTATCCTTTATGTTTCGGAATCCAACCTTCCCCCTGACGCCGGAAGCGCTGAGCAATTCAATTCGCGGCCGCGAAGAGTCTACCGTCGTGTTGACCGGTGAAACGGTCGCCGGTTTCGCGAATTTTTATGGCTGCATCCCCGGGGAGAGCTGTTCAATTGGTAATGTGATTGTCGATCCGGCGCAACGCGGCAAGGGAGTTGCGAAATTTCTGATCGAAACGATGATCGAAATTGCCGTGGAAAAATATCGAGCTCGCGCCATCAAGCTTGTGTGTTTCAATCACAACACCATTGGCCTATTGCTCTACACTAAACTTGGGTTCAAGCCTTTCGCCATTGAGGAACGCGCCGACCCGAACGGTAAACGTATCGCGGCAATTCGTATGGTTCTTTCGGCGGAGGCTTGGGTTCAGCGGAATCACGGTTAGGATTCACGTTCTGGCCGGCAGAATTTTGGTCGAACTAGTGGCAAAATCTCCGAAGGGTTAAAACATAAAAGTACAGTCTCTCGGCCATGTCGTACTCAAGGTGCGCGATCAAGCGCGTGCGGAAGAGTTTTATAACGGCCTTCTTGGATTGCCGGTTGTCACACGTTTCGGCTCGTTGAACATGTCGTTCTTCAGTCTCGGCAATCGGCGCTGACGCGGGCAATCCAGAAAATTTGGAGGTTGGGTTACAGCACGTCGCCTTCAAGATTGGCGATTCGTTGGATGATCTAAAGGAAGCCAAGCAGGACCTCGAAGGCGCCGGCATCAAGGTCACGCCAATTGATCATGGCGTCACGCAATCGCTCTATTTTCAGGACCCGAACGGCAACCCTCTGGAGGCTTATGTCGACGTCTCGGATAAATGGAAACGCGACCCGAGTACAATTGCCTAAGCGGTGCCTTTAAACCTTGATTGACAACGCCAGAAAAAGGTCGCTAGCACACCGTGTCATCGCGGTCGACAATTCGGTCCGGCGAAGCGTGCACACCATATGTTTTTAAGGAAACCGACCCGGTCACACGAAACCCGTGCCGCACATTCGGCGGCAGCACAAGGGTCGTTCCTGGCCGTATAGCAATGCTTCCTTCCTGGCCATCCATCCAGGCCTCGCCTTCCCCTTCGAGCACACTAACGATTTCCATATAGGGGTGCGAATGCGTACCGGTCGAATATCCCGGAGGTGAAATTTGCACACCAACACGAACGGGCGTCGACCCGGTGTCATCTCCAACCAGCGTTTGATAGGTCGCACCGTTGGGAAAGCTTTGCTTCTCCACATCCCCTAATTCAACAATTGGCATGTTCCTTCTCCGCGTCGTTTCGTATCGAACTATGTTGATGGAGATTATCCTGTGCTGAATGGTCCTGGCGACCCTAAATCCAATCGGATACGAAATTTCATAAGACTGCTCGAATGAATGTACCTTGACCAATCCTGAAAACGAGGAAGCTGTCGAAGCTAAGTAACCCTAGTAGACCCTATGCCGATGAACCGGTCGAAACGCTCCCACGAACATCTATTCTTGGTTCCCTCGGCTCCAACGGAAAGTTTTCTCGCTGGTTTCCTGATCGTGAAATTCAAATGATCGAATTTCACGTGACTCAGCACACCAACTTATTGAAACGAGTGTGATTCAGATCCTGAAGTCCGTCCTATCGAATATGACGGACTTCAGGATCATCACTCTAGCTATTACCCATCGTTTCAAGGAACGCATTAATTTCGCCGCTCAATGACTCCGCCTGTTGCGACAATTCACTTGAAGCCTCCAAAACCTCATTGGCGGCACGTCCGCTTTCCTGGGTCACTTCCGCCATTTGCGTGATATTCGACGAAACTTCCTGTGTGGCCGCCCCTTGTTCCTCGACGGCCGCCGCGATTGTCGTGGAAATACTGCTTATTTCCGCGATCGTTTTTGTGATGGTGACAGTCGTATCGACAGCAGTTTTCGTTGCGGTTTGAATTTCACTGATTTTCGAAGATATCTGTTCCGTCGCGCTCGCTGTTTGATTGGCGAGCGACTTAACCTCCGACGCAACAACCGCGAATCCCTTGCCGGCTTCGCCAGCGCGCGCCGCTTCGATAGTAGCATTCAAAGCCAACAGGTTCGTCTGGCTTGCAACATCCTGGATAATATTGATGACTTCACCGATGGCCTGAGCGGAGTCCGCGAGGGTACTGATCATCTCACTGGCCTTCTCGGCCTCCTGAACGGCCCCGTCGGAGACTTTCGTGGAATGGGCGACTTGCCGGCTGATTTCGTTGATCGAGGAACTCAACTCCTCCGTAGCCGAAGCGACGGCGCTGGCCCGGCTGTTGGCCTGTTCGACCGACGATTGCATCGAGAGCGCGCTTTGGTTCATTTCCGTAGATGAAGAAGCGACCGCTCCAACAACATGCGAGACATTATCCGCCATGCGGACATTTTGGGAAACCAAGGACCAGCTCAACATAGGACCGATATAAGTGCCATCCTGATCCCTTAGCGCCGAAACATTCAGTTCCAGCGTTTCCTCACCCAGCTTGATTAACGCGCGATGTGGCAAATTATTCGGGTCAGAGAGCAAACGGCGCTGATGCGAGGGGTCTTTGTGGAAAATATCAATTGATTTTCCCTGCAGTTCCTCCGGCCGGCATGGCAGTAGGTTCGCCACCGGTTGGAGCGTCTGGATACTGGTTTGATTTACATAGGTGATTTCGAAAGTGTCTTTGTCCGCCAACATGACATTGATCGGCATCACATCCAGCATTTGCGTTAGTTTGGCGGTTTCCTGATCCTTCCTTACTCTTTCGGTAACAACGCTCCAGGTGACCATGGGCGCCACATAGGTGCCGCGGCCGTCGACAATGGGGCTGACGAGTAGATCCAGATATTCGCCACCAATGGTTATCGTGGCCTTATGTGGCAGATTTCTCGGATCGGCCAGTAAACGGCGCTGATGCGATGGATCTTTATGAAATATGTCGATGCTTTGTCCCAACATCTGATCCGCCTTGACCGGGAGTACATTTTCAATCGATTTCAACGCGTCAAGCGAAGCATCGTTTAAATAATCAATTTCAAAGGTCGCTAAATCGCAGGTCATGACGGCGACGGGCATGTCATCGACCATCTTTTTGAAATTATTTCCTTCAGAGACCGTACGCTTACGAAGTTCTAGTACAGACATGGCATTCTTCCTCATTCCTAAGATCTTCAAAATTTTGTTTTTTTAGTGAAGTTGATTTGAGAATCGGCAATTAAGGTTTCAGCACTGAAGAGACCTAGCAACTTCCCTTCTGTGGAATTCCCGGCCTACTGCCCCGATACCGTACTCGGATTTTTGGGAAAAATTCGCGATTGCCAGCATTTCGTTTTCTAAAAGATTTAGAGCTGTTAGGAAGAACTCTGGCAGTGCGGCATATGGCGGCATACTCTGTATGTAGCCGTGAAGGGACTTCGCCAATTCCAAATAAATCGAAACAAAATCGTTCTCGGTTTTGTCTCTAATGACGGCTAGTAATTCGACCATCTTTTCAAGATCTTTGGTGGCCTGTTCGCGAAATATTACATACTGTTTATTTCGCGCCGATTCGATTCCTTGTCTGCGTTCCCGCAGCCGCGGGTGCATAATTGTATCCAACATTCCTACCCCACTCTAATAAAGTGCGCTTTGAATTGCGCACCATAAAATTGCATTTTATATTAACAAATCGTAAAGAGGATGTAGGAAAATTTGCTCTTGTATCCTGGGTTGCAGTTTGGTTTTAAAATTTCGGAAAACCCATGGGTGCCACAGAATCTGAATACGGCCTTAAAATTAATTAGTTAAGAAATTTTGAGAAAATTTTCGGCGCGTTTTCAAGAGCGGAAAGAGCTTTTTTTTTGGTTTTATTTTTATTAATTTTTTTTCGGCGGTAATTTGATACCGCTTGTTTCCGATTGAAAAATTTACCACTAATTTTTCACCTCATCCAACCTTTTTGATCGTGGGAACCAGTGTGAATTGGTATACTCAGGAAATTGAAGAGTATGATTGCCGCTTAATGTCAAAAGGTTACAATTCTCGCTGATGGGATAGGTTATGCTCGAATCAGCTATCATCCTTTGCACGCTGACAAACTTAATTCGGCGTCACGGAAAACGAAAAACTCGACAAAAGTATGGCAGTCCCTGTCGAAATTTAAAACAGTCCAGCCAATCCTGTTGGCCATTGGATTCGCTCGACATACTCGAAGAAACCCTCGTCACTTTATGTTCCTGCTTCACAACGATCCAAACGCGCCTATCGAAGGCGCCTCTGGTTTCAATGCTTGCATGGGCCGGTCGTTTAACGAAACTCGATTTTCGAAGATATTGTTTTGTCTTAGAGAGCGCGGTTACGCTATTTGCGCGAGACGCCTGGCGCCATTACACCTATCAAAAGACCGTTAATCGATTGAAGAAAATCGGCTCAAACCGTACCGAATTGCTCCCAGAAAATTTCTGTCTCAAACCAATTTAAGATAAACATTTGGCAAAGACAGTATCCAATTTCGATTAGGGGAACCAACATCCGCGACGGGTGGTCTACATCTAAATTCAACAAGCTAGATTCAATACAAATGCATATGCGCGCCTTTAGTATTTTATTATTATTTATGATTTGTAGTATATAGACTGTGATAAATTGAGTTTTCATTTTGTTTGGCAAAAAAATTCGGTTGAGTCTTGGAATAGGCGATGAACGGCAATCAGGAGCTGGTCGGCGCGGCGGCGGATAGGGACCTCGATTTCGAGAAGGACTCCCTGCATATTTTGCCACTCCATATTATTCCCGTGCAAACCACGGGGCTCCGGCAAGCACGGATGATCAAGAACGTGCAGTTCGAGAGCATGATAGAGGTCTTCCATGACGACGAAACCGGTAGTGGGCAAATTGATCCCGCTTCGCTTGGGTCTCTGTTCGGCTGGCCAAAGGGAAAGAAACACCCGGATGGGGTCCTGATCGCGAAACTGAGCCTACTGCAGAGCTTTGACGTCTATACCTTGCGTATGAATTTAAGGAGCTTGGGCATTAAGGTCGAAGACAATGAGCATCTTCGCCTTTCCCAAAACAAGCGAGAAGAACTAAACCGCTATATGCGCGTATTCACCCGTCCTTTAATCAATATTGTTTTCTCCGACGACGACTCCATTAGCGATATCGGCGACTTGATGGAAATGTTTCGGGCGCAAGACAACACGGTTGCGCTTCAGAACCTAAGAAAGCTCTCCACAAAGCTAAAAGTCATTCTGGGACAGTTACCGGAGTTCCTTACCGATTATGGCGATGTCTTTCTGTCATTGGCGTATTTTAAGGACCGTTTCGATGAAATCGCGCACAATTCGGAGTTCTTTTTAAACAAGCTGAACGCCCTCAAGGGCGACCCTAGCTTAAGGGACGACCCGCAGGTTATCGCCACGACGGAATTGGTCGAAGCCGAATTGAACGACATTATGACCGCGATCAGTGGCCGTATCGAAACTTTCGACAACCACACGGCAACGATGTGGGAAAACCTGACATCGGATTCATTTCGGCAGGTAAAATTATTGATTGAAAGTAATCATGCGATTATTGGCGGAATGTTATGTGGACTGCAAATTAAACTGGGCGGGTTTCATGAGCAATTTTACCAAAAAGAAGCAACAAACCGGAAAATCTGCGATTACATCGTCTCGAACATAAAGCCGGGGTTGGATCGTATAAAAAATATCGAACGATCCTCTCATTACGCAAATCAACCGCGTGGATGATCTTTCAAGCCGTATGCCGTGAGGCCACACAAATTAGAATGGCGGCGCACCTTGTGCGCCGCCATATTTACCATTCCGAACAAACCTGCCTAGGTTTGCCACAGGAAAAAAGAATCCTACACGTTAGGCGATTGGCCTTGTAGGCGTCGCCGGCGATAAAATCCCATTGCCGCCAACCCGACACCAAACAGCGCCATTGTTCCAGGCTCGGGGATATTCGTCGTCGTTTCCGATTCGCCCATGATTTCATCGATCCCGCCAGAGCCGGCCAGCCAGACCATCATGCGGTCAGCCTTTACACCGTCTTCACCGAAGGTCAGCAGCCCGACACCATTATCACCGACAACCGGCAGGTACATCCAATCCACAAGGACGTATTCACCTTCTTCGTCCTTATCGTAGAATTTGACCTTACTTTTGTTCTCTTCCTCGATATCGAAGATATTCATCTTGAAGAGGGTAACTTCCTTGTCGAAGTCAAATATGATATCGCCCGCATTGCCATAGTGGCCGGCTTGGTCGTCTGCTTCCGTGCAGATCCCATTACCGTTCAGTCCACCACCGCAAGATCTCGTATCGGAATCTTCATGTGACTGGATAATCAAAATATTGCCATAACCACGATCCGCCACACCCTGGACGCCACCAGTATTAAAGCCGCCGGTCCCCGCTTCCAAATCGGCATCGCGGCCGCCGGTTCCATCGCTGTTATATCCTACCGCGAAACCGGACTTCCCATACGCGCCATTCCAGACATCAATGGAGAACGTTACGTTATCCGCGGGCGCGGGTACGCCGCTGTCGCCAGGGTTTCCGGGGTTTGTATTGCCATCGGATTTCCCGTCATAGCGCTGCCAATTATCATTCTCGAGATCGCTGTCGTAGGACTTTTTCCGGTTGCTGAATATCGTATTGGCGGAAAAGGTTATGCCATTCCCAAGCTCATCAGTGCCATTATCGAAATCGATATTCCACATATCGGCGGACGCTGGCGCCGCCATAAACGCCGCAACCGCCCCAATCGCACAAAAACCCAAAAATTTACGCATCATACAAAAATCCTGTGTCGTCAAAATCACCGCAAAACTGCGGCACACTTCAAAATATATCCTTTTAGAAGCAACAATTATGCCAAATAAAAGTATTGTTGTAAATCAATATGTTGCTTAGTTTTTCAATCAAAAACGACTCAAAACACGTAAAGTTTTCCGACACCCATCGCTTCATGATTCAGCCGGAATCATCAATTAGTATCGTAAATTCAACACCTTAGAAATGGTTAATGGGAATTTATTGCACCGTAAAGAATCTCGACACAATTTACGGACGACTGCCTTGCTGGCAAGCTGCGGATTTTCCGACATTTCATATGGTTACCGCCGCTACCCGTCAGGCATGCTTGCCAAAAGCCGGCGCGATTTGTCGGCCAACGCCGGCGACGTCGTCTTGGCCGACAAAATAACGTCCAAATGTTCTTTTGCCTCGATGTTCTTTCCTTGCCGGTTCAATGCAACAGCAAGATGATAGCGGATGAGCGACCGCCGGGAGGAACGCGCAAACGCATCTCGCAAGAGTTCCAGTCCGCGGGCGGTTTTTCCGTTTTTGACCAAAATCCAGCCCAACGTATCCAGCGTCTGCGGCTGTCTGGGCGCAATACGATAAGCGGCTTCCGCGACCTCAAGCGCGCGGGCATCGCCGGCTTCCAGATACAAACCCGCGAGGTTATTGAGGACGATCGGGTCGTTATTCCGTTCCGTAGCGAGTTTTTTATAGAGTTCGGTCGCCGCCGCGGATTTACCCGTATCGAGGTAAGCGGAGGCAAGTGTCCGCCGAGAACCGTAGTCCTCGGGATGCTCGGCAGCCCAAACCTCCAACGGTTGCAACGGGCTTGCGGCGCCCGCGGACCGTTGTGCCATGTAGCGGCGAATGATCAGCCGGCCGGATTTTTTCCGCGCGATCGCGTCGTCATAGGCCTTGATGGCTTCCTCGAAACGCTTCAATTCCATAAATGAATCGCCAAGCAATCGATATCCGACCGCCTTCTCCGGAAATTGTTTGATCATCAGCTTAGTGCGTAGAAGCGTGTCTTCGTGCAAACCCAGCCGCGACTCAATTTTTACGATTTCCTCTAGCACGCCCAAATGGCGATCATTCGCGACCAATGCACGCTTCAGCGAGGCATGGCCGCCGGACAAATCGTCGGCACGGATTTGGTAGCGGGCCAATTCAAGCAACCGACCGGCATTCTCCGGGGCTCCCTCGACCGCGCGGCGAAACGCCTTGGCCGCGTCTTCGGGCTTCCCAAACGCCTGTTCCATATGGCCAAGCTTTTCCAGTACCGCCACGTTTTCCGGCAACCGCTCGGCCAATTTTCGCGCATTCCGCAAAGCCGCCTCACCATCGCCAGACCGACCATGGAGTGCAATCAAATCCAGTTCCACGCCCAGATTGTCAGGCTCCTGTTCGCGCGCCTTTGACATCAATGAAATCGATTCCCGCAAATTTCCCTCGACAGCGGCTATCTTTGCGAGATCAATCAGCGGTCCCGCACCGGCGCCCGGCAGTTCCAGCAATTTGCGGTACCGCGCTTTCGCGGCGTCGACCGCACCGGTCTTAAGGTCGATTTTGGCCAGATTTCGGTGTGCGGACAGATAGTCCGGATCTATTTCTAGTGCCTGTTGCAGGTTCTTTCGCGCGGCTTTCTCGTCACCTTTTGCCCACAACGCCGAGGCCAGTAAATTGTATCCCGCCGGATTATCGGGTGCCCGCTGCGTCAGGGATGTCGCTACAGACGCGGTTTCTTCATATTTTCCCTGTTTTAGCAATAATAACGCCAACATGACGCCTGGCTTAATCGCCTTGGGGAATCGTTTAAAGGTTTCCTGCAATATCGTTTCGGCTTGGTCGGTTTGCCCGCTTTGAATTTGACTGCGCGCCAAGTCATTGTAAGCCGCAATGAATTTCGGCCTTAACTCGATAATTTTCTTAAACGTTGTGGAGGCTTCCTCGAAATACCGGTTCCGCATTTGGATCGCGCCAAGCAACTGAAGCAGTTGAGGGCTTTCCGGCGACAACTCAACCGCACTTTGAATCATAGAAAGAGCGTCGCGCGTTTCCCCCCGACGCAACATTAAACGACTCAATACCGATCGTGAGCCGGGATGGAACTCATTGCGACTTACATGTTCTCGCATATAGTTATAGGCATCGTTGTAATTTTTTAAAGCGAAGTTGACGAGCCCCGCAACGAGCAACAAACGCGAATCACCTGCCAATACTTCTCTATCCAGGCCATGAATTAACGTGTTCGCCCTTTGCAAACTGTGCTGATACCCAGCAGCATCTCTTTCCGCCAGTTTCACATGAGCTTCTATATAAGGCGTAAAAGGGCTGTTCGGTGTCCGCTCATTTAAAAATGCCAGATCTTCGGCAATATCGCCATGCCGCCTGAGCTGGATTAGCGTCATCGCACGCGCGACATGCGTTGCAATATAATCTTGACCAAGTTCAATCGATTTATCGAAACGATGCACGGCCTCCGGTAGATTTCCCAGTCGCCGCGCGACCACTCCATGTATATACCAAGCATAAAAATTTTCGGGCTCTAACGAAATTGCTTCACGTGAATATTCCGTGGCACGGTAGGGGCGCGCCCTGGCCAGAGCGACGCGCGCCAGTCCAATTACGGGAGGGGCTGAATCCGGCCGTAGCTGACGAGCGCGCTTAAAATTCTCTTCCGCACGCGCCCTATTCCGAAGGCCGAGATGCGCCTGTCCCCTAATGACCCGCAGGCCAAACTCTACCTCGGGGCTTCGCCCTTCGACGGGAAGTGTTTTCAAAATTTCCTTATTCCGCTTCATCAATAGCAATGCACTCGCGAGTGGCACCACGAGCAATTCCTCATCACCACCTTCAACTCGCGCGCGGCGAAGCTCCTTCTCCGCGGCACGAGCGTTGCCTACCGCAACATAGGAGCGGCCAATCAAAATTCGAGCAGGTAAATTCGTCGAATCCGCCTGCAATACGGTTTTTAGTTGAACAATCGCCCCCGCATAGTCCTTGTCTTCAAACCGTGTCAGCGCATTTTCGAATAAACTCGAATTTTCGCTTTCGGTTTGTTTTGCCTGTAGCGGTTCCACGAATAGGGGACAGAACAGACACAAAAACATCAGCACGAAAAACACAAATCGACGCGTTGATCTTGCAGAAGACTTCGACACTACCGGATAAAGCAATTGGCGGAATTCCTATATATACGGGCGCGATGACGGTAAGAATACACCGCCTTAAAATGCGCGAAAAATATCTTTCATGTTCGTCAAAAATTTGGAACCACGAACAAAGTCAAACATGCTCGCGACCAGGCGACTATATCATAAATAGTAATCTTATGCCCGTGCCCAAATCGTTCCCTGTTTCCCAGCGTGGCATAGACGTTTTCTGTCTCAAGGAATATAGAGTGCTGAAATCTAGTCCAATGCCATTACCGTGATGGGCGCGCCTTCGGAAACCGCCGCTAATTGTGCTACGTCATCCAACGCACGTCCCCAAATATTTGTCAGCGCGGCTAACCGTATTTCATCGCCACTTGAAGTAGGCGTCGGACCAAAACCAATCTCGATCGAGTCGCCCTCCACCCAAAAGGCGAGCTCACCCGCCTCAACCAGGTCCCGCGCCTCCGCTTCGCGTGGAACCTGGACCGGCGTGGAAAAATAGACCTCTTCGCCCCAAAGATGTGCCGTGGCGGTAAAAGAAAGACTTTCGTAAATGGCCGCCGCTGTGGGTGTATCGAACAACGCCGCGGTTATCGCCACCGGGCCGATGAACATTTTTAGTTTGCGCATCGTTTATTCCGCCGCGGCGCTCGGCAAATCAGCTTCGTCTCCACCCATTGATAACATATCGGCGACGACACCCTCTTCCATGCCAATCATAAGCGCATCGTTAAATCGGTTGAAAAACCCGCACAGCGCGGTGCGCAACGTTAGTTCGACGATTTGCTCTTCGGTGAAATGCCGTTTCAGATCTTCGAAAATTTTGTCCCGCATGTATTGTGATCGTTCCGTTACTTCAACGGCATAGTCGCGGACCAAGCGGTCAACATCATCAAGGCCGGGACAATCAGGTTCCAGAATGTTGGACACGGTTTCCGGTGGCAGCCCCTGTTCTATTAATCTCGGCGTGTGATGCGCGACGCAATAGCGACACTCGTTCAGCTTGGAAACCGTCACCAACACAATTTCCAGGTACCGCTTCGGGAGGATTTGTTCATCCTTGAAGTCCAACAACATGCCCATAATGTGCTTTACCGCTGTCGGACGATGCGCAAATACACGGACTTGGTTGAGAAACGGGCCGTATTCAGCGGCAAATCGCTCGTATACTGGTTTTATATCATCGGGAACCGCGTCGATTTCCACATTGCTTACCCTCGCCATGTTCTGCCTCCTCTAGAATGTTTTGAACCAACGTTATTCCATCGACCAACGCGCCACTCAATCTGTTTCAGTCGCATCAACACAATGTACTTATTTTGTTCCTATAACTTTGCTGTTATATTCAGCCGATGCGTCAGGAAACCATCAAAAAACGCAATACAGACGCGGCGGAAGCTGTCGTGCGCGGCGTTTCGCGGCTGTTTCGCGATATGGGTAAAACCTGTATCAGTGAGTTTACGCTCAACACAGGGCGTCGCGTCGACATTCTTGCATTGGACCGCAAGGGTGCGTTTACCGTTGTTGAGGTCAAATCTTCCGTCGCGGACTATCGCGCGGACAATAAATGGCACGAATATTTGCCCTATTGCGATCAATTCTATTTCGCGGTCCCTTTGGATTTCCCTACCGATATCCTGCCCGCCGAATGTGGCTTGATCGTCGCCGATGCATTCGGATCGGAAATCTTGCGTGAAAGTCCGCTTGGTTCAGTGAACGCAGCACGACGAAAAGCGATGACATTACGCTACGCCCGCGCCGCCGCGATCCGATTAATGCACCAGAAGGAATCTCCTTTCGATACGTAATCGTTAATAACGACGGTCAATTCGTTCAAGTTCTTCCCAATATTGTCGGAATATCGCGGTTCGAATTTCACGCTCGCTTGCCGCGCCGTCAACCGTATCAGGGTGAAAGAGACGCGCGAACGCTAATTTTGCAGCGCGAAACTTAACACTGCTCGCTTCCACCTCGCCGACTCCTACCGAACTAGACTTCACGCGGCGAATTTCTCTCGCGTGATATGCCGCCGCCTCTTCCAACGCCCTCTCGGCATCCTGCAACGCGATTTGTGTTTTACGTAGCGCCTGCTTCAATTCCGCTTCGCGGCTTCGAAACGCCATGTAGGACACATGGATCGCAATCAAGAGCAGCGTGAAAAGGACCGCATAGGGCAGAAGGTCGCGCGCCATCACAAATTCACTCCTTCATATGATGGGCTCGCGGCGTTGGTGCGGAAATCCTCCTTACCGTGTCATGCGCCGCAAGGTTTCCGTCGTACTATGGCCGTCCAAAATTTCCGCCAAAACGACCGTACCGCCCCAGGATTGCACTTCCTTCGCGCCGACGACATCTTCCACGGCGTAGTCCTGCCCCTTCACCAATATATCGGGCCGCAACGTATTGATGACCTCGAGTGGGGTATCCTCGGCAAAGATAACCACCATATCCACCGCCGCCAATGACGCCAGAACCGATGCACGGCCACTTTCAGTCTGCGCGGGACGGTTTTCACCTTTGAGACGTCGAACCGACTCGTCGCTGTTCAAACCGACGATGAGAAAATCGCAAGCACCGCGCGCCTGATTGAGGAGCGAAATGTGTCCAGGATGAAGCAAATCGAAACACCCGTTGGTAAATCCGATACGACGTCCCTGCCGCCGCCAACCCTCGACCCTATCCCGAGCCGAGGCCGACGTGGAAATCTTCGCTTCACCGGTGCTGAATTCGGCTTCGTGCATCGCCGCGATGATCTCCGAGGCATATGCCGCCGCGGTGCCAACCTTGCCGACGGCGACACCGGCCGCCACGTTGGCGAAATTCGCGGCGACGCTGCTCGATGCGCCCAACGCGAGGCCGGTTGTCATGGCGGCCGCGACCGTGTCGCCCGCACCCGAAACGTCGAATACGGCCCGCGAGCGGGCGGGAAGATGATTAACCGCGTCTTCTTCCACCAGCGTCATGCCTTCCTCGCTACGCGTGGCGAGCACGCCTTCAACGCCGCATTTCGCCATGATATGGCGGCTGGCTATAACAATCGACTCATCGCCATCGACCGACATACCGCTGGCTTCGCGCAACTCATTGCGATTCGGAGTCAATAATGTGGCGCCACGATAAATGCCGTAATCCGTACCCTTCGGATCAACAATGACGGGCTTGCCGGCGTTTCGGGCCAACGCGATGAGATCTCGGATTAAGTCCGAGTCCAAAACACCCTTCCCATAATCCGACAGAACAATAGCCCCACAGTCGGTTAGCGCCTCCGAAGCCAGCGCGAAAAGCTTTTCACGGACTTCGTCCGTCAAAGGGGATTCCGCTTCATAATCGGCGCGAAGTAATTGCTGGCCGCCGGTCATGAAACGCGTTTTGATCGTGGTGCGGCGTCCCTTAACCCGTAACAAACGCGCCGTGGCGCCCGACGTGGCCGCAAGCAGCGCCGAAAGTTCATCTCCCGCGGCATCATCGCCGACGATGGATACAAGAGTTGCCGACGCCCCGAAAGCGACAACGTTGCGGACGACATTACCCGCGCCGCCAATCATCGCCGCTTCGTCCTTTACTTCAAGAACCGGTATCGGCGCCTCGGGCGACACCCGATTTACCGCCCCTATGACAAATCGGTCCAGCATGACGTCTCCGACACAAAGAACGCGGGCATCGTGCATCCGACCAATCAACTCGGCGATGATGGTGTAATCCGTCATGCAATGATTCCAATTTGCAGCATCAATCGCGACCATACCGAAACATCGGTTTGGTACGCCAAACCTTGTCGGACCGTTCCGTTAAGCATGCAGGAACCGCCTCTCGGCACCGGATAGCACGACAGCGGTAAGGGCGCGACCATATCCCGCGCCGGTATCGATCCCAATCCGGTTCGTCCGGTTGACCGCCTTCGAGGATACGCTATGGCCATGCACGATTACATAATCATGCTGAACTCGAGAGGCATGAAACTCTTCACGGATCCACATAAGGTCGTTTGGGTCTTGCGACTTAAGCGGAACTCCAGGTCGGACACCGGCATGGACAAAAGCATAATCGCCTTCTACGTGGAATAAGGCCAAGTCGCTGAGAAAGCGCCACTGAGTCGCGGAAATTGCCTTGGAGAGACCCTCGCGCCATTCAACCAACACTGAAAAATCCGGCCACTTATCCTCAATTTCGATGCCATAGTTCGTCAATGTCGCGTCGCCACCATTGGCGTACCAACCTGCCCCCGCCTCGATATCACCTTCAATGAACCGCAACATGAAGTCCTCATGATTGCCTTTGAGATGAACGCTTCTAAAACCATCCAACGGTTTTTCGATCAGTTGGTCGAGAACTCCCGAGGAATCTGGTCCACGATCGATGTAGTCTCCGACATAGACGATAACACGCTGACTTTCCGCCGCCTTCTCGGCATCTTGACGAATGCTATCGTGCAACGCGCGTAATTGGGTGGATTGCCCATGGATATCACCCACGGCATAAACCCGCGTGTCCGGCGGCGGTTTACTTTCGAGCTTTGGTCTAAGCCAACCTAACATATTGAACGATTTATCAACGCGTTGGAGTCGCCATTGTGCCAAAGGATTTCCACGCCTCGCGGCCTCCCCGGTTTTCGAGATAGTTCACCAGCGCGGAGACCGCCTTTCGGTCGAATGCCTTACCCGACTCGTCCAACAAAATCCTGATAGCCCGATCAAAATCCATGCCTGGCCGGTAGGCTCTGGCGCTCACCATGGCGACAAAGGCGTTGGCAACCGACACAACACGCGCCGTCAACAAGATTTCCTCGCCCGCAAGGCCGCCTGGCATTCCGCTTCCATCGAAATTTTCCTGCAATTGACGGATAGTCTCGGCGATTGGGCCATCGAACTCTATGTCGGAGACCAGGTCTGCGCTGGCAAGAATGCTATCCCGGATGAGCGAAATTTCGGCCTCGCTCAAGGCTTCGGCTTTCGTCAACACCTGCTCCGGCACCGCAATTTTGCCAAGATTCATCAAATTTCCCGCGATTTCCGCGGCTTCACCCAATTCTGGATCGAGTTCCATTTCGGACGCTATAGCGCGTGAAACCATACCGACACGAACCGAATGATTGGCCGAAAAGGGATCACGGCGATCCACGACACTGACCAGCGTGCTGACCAGTTGGCGCATGATCCGCTCGCGGCGCATTCGCTCTTGAACCGATTCCGTAATATCCTGGGAAACCACTAACACGCCGGCGGGTTCGTCATCGCTCGCGGGCAGTGGAATCAAATCCGAACTATAAACGCGCTCTTCCTCCATTCCGGTGGCATTCATACTTTGATGCGAGACGGTGTGGGTGTGGCTCATGGGCTCAAATTTTTCCAGACAGTCCCGAAGCCATCCCACGAGGCGTTTCCCTTGCACGGGACCAATGACGCTGGCCACCGGCTTACCGCGTAGGGAGTCCCGGTCCAAACCACTCAATTCCACCGCGACCTTATTGAACCAGCGATAGGTCCCTTGCGCGTCATAAATCACGATCGCGTTGGGTTGTGTGTCGGTTACGAGATGCATGAAGTCGCGCTGATTTTCGAATCGCTTGGCGAGTTGCTCAAATCGATTCGCGGCTTCCGTCGCGCGGCGTGACGTGCCGTAATACCAAAGCGCGGCCATACCAATCAGGACAACAACGATTATCAAGAGAAACGCGATCACCAACTGTTTCAACCGCGTCTCGGATTCCGCCAAAGCTTCGGCGACGTCGATCTTATAGAGCAAGGCCCATGGTACTTGAGGCACAGCGCGCGCCGTCACCAAGACTTCGGTATCACTATGATCCACCATCCGTCCAAAACCGCCGGGCGACCGCAATGCGAATGATGCCGCCAACATCGGCGTATCCGCGGCGAGGCGTAATTTCAAAGGCGGCGTACCGTCCGCTAGCGGCGATAAATATTCGATGACGGCGCCGCTGTGCCGAACCAACAATGCCTCGGCGGTTTCATCGATACTGCCCGGCTGCCTTAAAAGCGGATAGAGTTCGTTCGTGACCTCTTTTACACCCAAGATAGCGCCAATCTGCGCTTCGGCGGTTTGATCTTCTTGAACACCAAAGACGGGGACTAAAAACGCGACCGCGGGTACTCCAGATGTGCCAATAAAAATATCGGAAACAGCGCGTTTTCCCTTTTCCGCACCTTGCACGAATGCGGCGAGCCTACCCACCAACCCCGGCATGGCGGGACTGCCGACGATCATCGCACCTGTTTTATCCAATATTGCGACACCGGCGGTGCCGGTTTGTTCGACATTGGCGCGGACCGCCGCCACGGCCACTTCCGGACGGAACCCCGCTCTCTCGGCGACGACGGTTACCAAATTTCGTAGATAGGTCGCTTCCGCCTGCTCACCGGTATCGCCGTTTTCACCAAGAATCGTGACGTAAAGTTGGACCGATTCATTCTCCGCGACATCCGTTAACTCTTTGAACTGAGCCTTTATCCAATCTTGAATATCCGCCAATCGGCTGTCCGCCACGACCCCAAGGCGCAGTTGCCAGCGTTTAAGTTCGCGCGCGCGCTCATTATCCGTAAACTGAAACACGGCAAAGACTCCCGCGACCGCGATCGCGAAAATCACAAGGCCTGTAAGAACCATGCGAGACATGGTGCGCCGCCCCGATTTATCCACCTCGGCACCGGAGTTGCTCAATGCGGTTTCCCCTCAGCCTTTTCGGTTATTGGAATATCGCTCGTTATAGTTAACTGTTTCTTTCGATTTATATTGGATTCTTGCCGGAAATCATAATAGCGAGAAAGATTTTCAACTGGCGATGCGTACATCATCGAAACACATAAAGGCCATTTTTACGGCCTGCGTCATTTTCCTAGGCGTAGAAGCAACCACCCCAGCACTTGCCGCGGCGGAATCTTTCCCCGCCTACCCCAAGCTTTTTGGGAGCCGGGAGATCAAATCATCAAAATTAGAAAAATTTCGAAAATGGACTGATGTCATCACACGCCATAAGGGGAATGCTGCTCTAAAACGCCGCAAATGCCGTGTTTCAAAGGTCAACCGTTGTTCAATTCAGAATTGGCACAAATTTCTGAGAAAGATGAAAACGCTACCACTTCGCGCACAAATTGACGGGGTCAATACTTACTTCAACAGGGTTCGATATATCGTCGATCCGGTAAATTATGGAAAGAAAGATTACTGGGCGACACCAAATCAGTTCTTTAGTAAAAATGGCGATTGCGAAGATTACGCGATATCCAAATATTTATCCCTGCGCAAACTAGGCGTACCCATTGCGAACATGCGAATTCTCGTACTGCGCGATTTGAATCTCAAGGTCGCCCATGCCGTTTTAGTGATCTACTACAAAGGAAAACCGCTTATCCTCGATAATCAAATTTCACAGGTCGTCGAGGCGAACCGAATTCGTCACTACCAACCAATTTATTCGATTAACGAAACAAACTGGTGGCTGCATCGCGGATAGTGAAAGAAACTATAAATACGCTCCTTTATTCAAAATCATAACCTATGAAAACAATGATTTGAAATGTTTCTATAACGTTCCTATACTGTATTACTAGTGACTACCGTTGATTATTTGAATTATACGACAGTACAACTTGATTCGAGTTTTTAATTCACATGCAACGCGATGAAAACATTGCTAGCCAGGCGTATTTGCTGCTCGATTATGCGCAGCGGCTTGATCGCCATCGGGACGGCCGGCGCGCGGTCCATATCCACCTTTCCCGATTAAAGCCGCAAAATCGGCGTGAGCAACACATTCGCGTCGCGGTCAACACATTCCAAGACCTCGTCAGTCAATTCGACGGCCAAGTTTTCGTTTTAAACAACAGCGACCTCGTATTCTTGTTCAAGGACGCGAAAATTTCGGATATCGACGAAGCGGTAATGCGCCTGCGGTATTTGTTCAGCGAGGACCCTCTGGCCCAAGGCAACGATGAAGAGGACCTGGCCCGGTTTTGTACCTGGTACAATATACAGGCCAACTACAATCTGTTCCTTGAAGTCGTCGAAAAACTCTACGAAGACGAACAACGCCGGGAACGCCGTCTCGCCGCCGCGGCGGACGCGGCCGGAGATTCCGAGGCCACGGTCGACGACAGGTCGCCGTTGAGCCCGGAGCAGCTTGGTCGTTTGGAAAATTTTCTCGAGCGCGCCGATCTATCAAGTGTCATGCGCCGTCAACATGTTTGCGCCGTCATCGGCGAGAACCCGCCTCAGTCGATTTTCAAGGAACTCTTCATTTCAATCGCTGACTTGGCATCGACGGTCTTACCGGATGTCAATCTGGTCGCAAACCGCTGGCTGTTTCAACATTTGACGCAAACGCTCGATCTACGTGTTCTGAAACTGTTGAGCCGTGCGGATGACAGTGATTTATTTTCGTCCTTTAGCATTAACCTGAATATTGAAACCCTAGTCCATCCTGATTTTATTGAATTTGACAAGTCACTACGGACGGGCAGCCGTGGAACCATCGTCCTTGAACTACAGCCCATCGACGTATTTGCCGACTTCAATGCCTTCATGTTCGCCCGCGATTTCGCACGGGAAAAGGGGTACAGAATTTGCCTCGATGGTGTTGGCATGAATTTTTTCGAGTTCATAGACCGCAAGAAACTGGAATTGGATCTGATCAAACTGATCTGGTCACCGGAACTTTCAAGCGACGGAAATCAAGCCCGGCGCGAGGATATAACCGCGCATATAGAAAATATGGGAAAATCGCGGATCATTCTGACCCGTTGCGAGACACCGGCCGCAATCCGTCTTGGGCAAGCTCTGGGTATCACGATGTTCCAGGGACGATACATCGACTCATTGCTGCAAAGCCAACGCAACTATATTCCGGCTCCGAAAATGCCACCGCGCCGCCGCGCCATCGCCCGTTAATTCAAGATTGTTTTTTTAAGTCCTCGGCGCGTGCTTGTTGAGTATGCGCTGTAACGTCCGCCGATGCATTTTCAATCGCCGCGCGGTTTCCGATACATTGCGATTACATTGTTCAAAAACTCGCTGGATATGCTCCCACCGAACACGGTCCGCCGACATTGGATCCTCGGGGGGCGGTGGAAGGGGACTGTCGGTTTCCAGCAAGGCCGCGGTAATTTGATCGGCATCGACGGGCTTCGCCAGAAAATCGACGGCGCCCGCCTTAATCGCGACAACCGCCGTCGCGATATTACCGTATCCCGTCAACATAACGACGCGGATATCCTCGCGCGCCGCCCGCAGCGCCTCGACGACTTCAAGGCCATTGCCGTCCCCCAATCGCAAATCAACGACCGCATAGGCCGGCGGCGCGGTACCGGACGCTTCCAATCCTTCCGCAACGCTTTCCGCCGTGGCGACGGAAAATCCACGCTGTTCCATGGCCCGAGCCAATCGATTGCGCAACGGTGCGTCATCATCAACGATTAAAAGCGACCGATCGGACGTTCCGG
>JAJFJC010000380.1 GCA_021774385.1 Alphaproteobacteria bacterium | reverse complement strand
GAAAGATTATCAATTTGTAATTTTAAATTTAAGTCTTAAGTCTTATATTAATATTTAAGGTAACTGCTCAAATTTTTAATATGACGTATTTGATTGTAATTTTTTAAAGGAAAGCAACCGTTCATAATCTTAATATTCGCTCAAATTGACTCCCAAAGAAAACAAAAAATTGCAAAAATTGGAGCCTGTGCCCCAAATCCAGTTCGGTTTTGAGTTGCAAGACTTTTAGTTATTGGAACAGGTGGGAGCCATCATGGAAGAGAATAACGTGAGGGCCTTGTCGAACGCCATTCGAATTGACGATGATCGGATCGAAGAGCATCTGAGCAAACCTTGTGCACAATAGCTTGCCCTCACGAAAGCGGTGGGGAGGCGGAGTGCTGGTGGCGCGGGCCACGGCGAGATGATTGCCAAACAACGCGTGACACGTCTTGTCAAGGTTGCCGCATGGCTCGAGGAGACTCTAACTTATCACAGCTTCGCCGACGAGCATTAGCGCCGCTTTCAGACCCAAAATTTACTGGAGAGGATTATGCGTGAGATCCGAAGGCGAGCCGGTCTGGTTGGCGCCTTGCCCGATGTCGAATGCGCCCTCAACAAAGCGATCGTCAGATTGAGGGCGCATTGCGGGAACCGAATGGTCGAACAAGCGATCCTCGAATATGAAGCTGCTATGGAAAAGGAAATAGTCGTTTCACCGGATTAAGGCGCCAACTCAATCCCTAAGTGCGAAAAATTCTAAACACTGCCAACCCAAAGGTCCAAAGCAGGGTTCAACATCAGTTACGATGCGGACCAACCGTGCAAATTTAACTTTCTAAAAAATACTCGCTCCGTGTGCGTGAGAAAAAAGGCTACCGGTCAATTTCGGTCATATGTGTCTTCCAGGCGAACAATATCGTCTTCGCCAACATAATCTCCCACTTGAACTTCTATTAAATGCAACGGTTCCTCACCTTTATTCTCGAGCCGATGGACAACGCCTTTCGGAATGTAGGTCGATTGATTTTCGTGTAGCTCAGAAACTTCCTCGCCACGCGTTACCGTGCCGGTTCCCTTTACGATGACCCAATGTTCGGATCGGTGTTTGTGCTGTTGCAAGGAAAGAATCCCTCCAGGCTTGACGATAATTCGCTTAACTCTGAACCGTTCGTCTTCGTCGATATCGTTGTAATCGCCCCAAGGCCGAAATACCCGGCGATGATGGATCGCTTCGGATCTGTTTGCTGATTTTAGGCGATTCACGATTTCCTTGACCTCGCCGGCGCGGGCGCGTTGTGTGACCAGTATTGCGTCATCGGTGGATACGACGATCGTATCTTCCATGCCGATTGCTGTAATCAGTCTGCCATCGTCGCTTCGGAAATAACAATTGTGCGTATCGTGCAGAAGCGTGTCGGCGAGAGAAACATTCCCATCCGAATCCTTTTCCGCTAGATCCCAAAGCGCCGGCCATCCGCCCACATCATTCCATCCGATATCAACGGGAACCACGGCGGCCCGGTCGGTTTTTTCCATAACCGCGTAGTCGATTGAATCCGAGGGGCAATCGCCAAACGTGTCCGCATCAAGACGCAAGAAATCAAGATCCGCGAAACTAGCGGCGTAGGCTTTGCGGCAGGCGGCCATCATGTCCGGCGCAAGTCGTTCCAATTCATCTAAATAATTTTGTGCCCCAAGGACGAACATGCCGCTATTCCACAAATATTCACCCGACTGACAATAGTTTTCCGCCGTGGTTAGATTGGGTTTTTCGACAAATGCCGCTACACCGTGAACCGTTTCGTCGCCGTTTAACGCCTTACCTTTGCGGATATATCCGTAACCTGTTTCCGGATGGTCCGGTTTAATACCAAAAGTCACGAGCGCACCCTCGGCAGCCGCGACTGCCGCAACATGCATCGCGTTCCTAAAAGCGGACTCGTCTTCGACGACGTGGTCGGACGGAAGCAAGGCCATTATCGCCCCCGGCGCACTTTCGACGAGCTTAAGTGCGGCAATCGCCGCAGCCGGGGCCGTGCTGCGTCCAACCGGTTCGAGTACAATAGCGCATGGCTTTATACCGATCGCTTGGAGTTGTTCGGCAACGATAAACCGGTGCTCGCTATTCGCGATAATTAGGGGGGCTGCGTAGTCGTCGGAATCCGACACGCGTCCCGCCGTTTCTTGCAACATTGTTCGGGGACCGACGAGGGGCAGTAATTGTTTTGGGTAGTGCGCACGCGACATTGGCCAAAGACGGGAACCAGATCCGCCGGAAAGGATAACCGGATGAATAATCGGCGATTCCGCCATGATGTTGTACTCCTCGTAAATAAGGCCAGTTGGCATTGCTCAATACCATTCCAAGGTTCCTGGGGAAACAATTCCGTACCGGCTATGTTGAAATTTCAATGATCAACTTATTTTCAAATGCTTCGCTTTCATAAGGCCAAGGGTTACGATCAGCGCGAAAAACATTATCCGGGGCGCGCATAGCGCCAAAGTCAGGAAAACGCGTTATGCGAACATTGCGCCGTTTCGTTCTAATAGTGTTACCGCTCTCTTTATTAGTATTGCTCGCGGCACTTTTCTTCCTGGCCACGGAAAACAACGCTGCCGTATCGACAGCCAATACAGCAACGACTACCGACACGACTCGTGTGCGTTCATTCGCCCGTCGCGGCGTCGATCAACTACTTAACGCTAAAGCTCCAACAATCCTATCGGTAAGCGAATTGGACATCCGCAGCATCTTCGCACTAGCGAAACACGCTGTACGGCGATTTTCCGGCAAAGTTCAGGTAACGCGGAGGGGCATGGATGCTACGGTTACGTATAAATTGCCGGCCAACCCGTGGCGTAACTATTTAAATATTCGTTTTGGTTTAAACCCGTCGTCTTCAGGTATGGCCATAAGATCGATAAGGGTCGGAAAGCTAACAATACCGGGACGAGTTGCCAGCACCTCATTGCGATACGGTTTGAATATCTCGTTGGGCGACAATACTGGTGATCAATTTCTCAGTTCGGTGTCATCGGTTCGGTTCGAGCAATCCGTTATAAAGTTTCGAATTAAGCCGGTTCCTGACCTTAAACCGCGTTTACAAGCTTTTTCCAAACGATTGGCAAAGGTCCGCGATGATGTGGCTTTGCTTGGCGATCCGGTACGGATCGGTATTTATTACGCGAAACTGGTTGCGCTTTCGAAGGAGAATAGTGCCGAGGACACGGTATCGTTGGCCAAATTCGTCGGCCCGTTATTTCGTTTGGCGCACTCGCGCGGCGGCGATCCGGTCGAGGAGAACCGGGCTGCGTTACTGGCCCTTGTTATCTATTTTGGCGATGCCCGGTTTGAACGGCTTACGGGTCCGGTGCGCACTGGTGCTTTAAAGGGCCATCGACCTAAGGTTTCCGCGGTGCGGCTTGGTGGGCGCCGCGATCTGCTGTTGCATTTCACTATTTCGGCGGGGCTGAGAATTGTAAGTGACCATGGCGTTGCGATGGCAATTGGTGAGTTCAAGGAATTACTCGACGCCGCACGCGGCGGAACTGGGTTCAGCTTCGTTGACCTTGCCGCGGATCGCGCCGGCGCTCGATTTGCCGAAGTGGCGACCAGTGAATACGGTGCCGCGCGACGGTTGCAGACCGTGCTGGCGGCATCCACATCGGAGCAAGATTTTTCACCGGCGTTCAACGGGCTTGTGGAAGGTTTGTCCGATACGGCGTTTAGGAAGAGCTTTGGTAACGTCAACGATCGTCGTTACAAGGCGGTTGTGCATGAAATCGATCGCCGAATTTTATCTCTGCGCATATTTCAGGGTCGATAAACGTTATATGGTGTTCAAGATATCCATTTATCTTCGGCGGGTCGCCCAATTGGGGGATACGCTGATTGCCTTTGGCGCGTTCAATACAAGTACTAGACTATAAATTAACTGTATCGATGAAATCGCACTGCCGCCTATTCGTGGACGAAAGCCCTAAATCCGCTAGTGTCATATAGCAGAAATTTTTAGCCAGCATGGAAGAGTGTTTTGGTTGTCAATATTCAGTTCCTGAGTTTCGCGACTGGCGGCGTGGCGTTTTTGTTTCTCGCCGTCTTGGTTTCGCTCAGCCGAACTGGTGGTTTATACAAATACCTTCTCTTCTTGTGTTGCGCTATTACGGTTTTGTGGGCTGTTTCGGTTGCTGGCGTCCAGTGGTTTGATGCATGGCCGCGAACCCATTCCGCTCTCGACGTGGTGCGCAATATCGCCTGGCTTCTGCTATTGGGGGCGCTTCTTGGAATTCGGCGATTCAATGATACCGGCTTAACGAGCAGAATCGTCGCGGGAATAATAGGGGCCGTCGCGGTAGGTTTGCTGTTCGAAGGGCCAATTTCGAATGCACTCCCGCCGGAATCTCAACGGAGCCTGCTGACAATTATAAGTGGCGGTCATGTAGTACTTTCAGTGGTCGGTTTGCTGGCGCTTGAAAATCTCTATCGCAATGCCGCTCCCAATGTTCGGTGGGCGATTAAATATTTCTGTTTCGGGCTTGGTGCGATTTTTGGTTTCGATTTTCTCTTTTTTGCGGATGCCGCGCTCTTTGGCCGCTATGACATGACGTTTTTCGATGCAAGAGGATTTGTATCGGCGCTGGTTGCGCCTCTGTTGGCGATTTCAGTCTCTCGGGCGACGTTGTGGGATATCGATATACATGTTTCCCGTTCCGCGGTATTTCACTCGGCGGCACTTGTTGGCAGTGGAGTTTATCTCATCGGTATGGCGGCTTCGGGGTTTTACCTGAAGGAAGTCGGTGGTGAATGGGGACGCATACTGCAAATTCTATTTCTCGCCGTCGCGTTGCTTGTACTCATTGTAATTTTTTCATCCGCCTCCGTCCGGGCAAAGGCCAAAGTTTGGATAAGTAAGCATTTTTTCAGCTACAAATATGATTATCGGGAGGAATGGCTTCGGTTCATTCAGACGGTCACTTCCGCTGACACGGGCCTTGATTTGCATGCGCGGATATTGCGATCCGTCGCCCATATCACGCAAAGCGGAGCGGGCGGACTTTGGGTCCTGCGACGCGAGGACAACGCTTATTTACCGACGGCGCTTTGGCATATGGGGGAACGTCAACCGGCGGAACCCGCTGATAGTCCCTTTGTTCGATTTCTTGATGAAACCCACTGGATCGTCGATCTGGACGACTATCGCCGCGAACCGGTTCGATATCAGAACGTGGCGTTTCCGTCATGGATTGTCGACGATACGCGTCATTGGCTAATTGTACCGCTGATTTATCGCGATACCGCGCAAGGATTTCTAATTCTTAGCGATCCGAAAGTTCGCCGCGGACTTGATTGGGAAGATTTCGACCTTCTGCGTACAGTTGGGCATCAGGCTGCTAGCTATTTGGCCGAACAGAAGGCCATGAATGAACTGTCCGATGCACGCAAACTGGAAGATTTTAATCGACGTTCCGCCTTTATTGTTCACGATATCAAAAACGTAGTCAGTCAAATGTCGCTGATGATGCAGAATGCGCAGCGCTTTGGTGACAATCCTGAATTTCAAAAGGATATGCTCGCGACGGTCGAAAACTCGGTGTCCCGAATGAAAGAGTTGCTGGAGCGTTTCAAAGAGGCACGAAATGATCAGCAAGTCGTTGCATCGGATTTTGATCCTCTCTCGAAAATCATGCGGCGAGTCGCGAATACATGGCGTAAACAAAAAGAAGATCTGAACGTCGAAATCGACGATAATGCAACGTTGTTGGTGGCGCGGGATAGCATGATCTCGATCCTCGATCATTTGTTGCAAAACGCGATAGAAGCCGTGGGTACGGATGGCAATGTTTCGCTACGACAGAAGGCACGGCGAAACGATATAATCATTGAAGTAGAAGACGATGGGCCGGGAATGGAAAAGGAATATGTGGAATCTCACCTATTTCGCCCACTTGATAGCGAAAAATCGACTGGTTATGGACTCGGTGCCTATCAAACACGGCAGTTGGTGCGAGAGATGGGTGGTCGCCTCGAAGTCGATAGCAGGGTCGGATATGGGACGGTGATGCGTGTCATATTGTCTACCGATATGAAAACGTCCGAGACGGTACAAAATCAGGAAGAATTGGGTGCAGCGTGAAACAAGATATTTCGAAAAAGAAAAAATCAGAAACCGCACAACCGCTTCTTCTGGTTGAAGATGACCCAGGCTTAAGAAGCCAACTGCGCTGGGCGCTTGACGAATTTGACGTTCATCTTGCGGAAAACCGCGAGGCCGCAGTGAAGACATTTCAGGACGTCAAGCCAGCTGTCGTGGTGCTTGATCTGGGCCTGCCGCCAGACCCGAATGGAGCCTCGGAAGGCCTGGCGACGCTTGGGGAAATACTGGCATATCGCCCCAATACGAAAGTCATCGTGTCATCCGGCAACGAAGAGCGGGTAAATGCCGTCGAAGCGGTCCGTCTTGGCGCGTATGACTTTTATCCGAAACCCGTAGATGTAGATGTTCTACGTCTCATCATAGACCGTGCTTCAAAATTGTATCAGCTGGAAGAAGACAATCAAAGATTAAGTCGAAATCAAGAAGAAGAGCCGCTCAACGGTGTCATTGGGTCCAGTCCTCAAATGATCAAAGTGTGTGATGCAATCCGGCGTATCGCGACATCCGATGTTAGTGTGCTTTTAACCGGTGAAAGCGGCACGGGTAAGGAGGTGCTAGCTCGTGCCTTGCACGAGTCAAGTATACGTGCATCCGAATCGTTTATTGCAATTAATTGCGCAGCAATTCCTGAAAATCTGCTTGAAAGTGAACTGTTCGGGCATGAAAAGGGTGCCTTCACGGGCGCCATTAGACGTACGATAGGGAAAATTGAGCAAGCGCAGGGCGGTACGCTTCTGCTTGATGAAATTGGAGATATGCCGCTGCCATTGCAGGCGAAACTATTGCGCTTTCTTCAGGAACGATTGATTGAAAGGGTCGGCGGACGTGAACAAATAGAACTCGATGTGCGGGTGATTTCGGCGACCAATCAGGATCTTAAAACCATGATAGGGTCGGGAGATTTTCGTGAGGATTTGTTCTATCGGCTGGAAGAAGTTGGCGTACATATACCGTCTTTGCGGGAACGAGACGGGGACGCGGTTCTATTGGCAAAGTTCTTTTTGCAACGCTTCACTGCGAGCTTGAACAAGCCTTTTCGAGGGTTCACAAAGGAAGCACTCGGTGCAATTGCCGCCTATGACTGGCCAGGTAACGTTCGAGAGCTCGAAAACAGAATGAAACGGGCGATCGTTCTTGCCGAAGGAAAATTCATCGGGGCAGAAGACCTTGATATAGATCTCGGGCAAAACGCAACGCAAATTCCGACTTTGCGTCAGGCGCGCGAAGCAGCCGAACATGACGCAATCGTCCGCGCGCTCAAATTGTCACAAAAAAATCTTACCGCCGCGGCGAAGGTTCTCGGCGTGAGTCGCCCAACGCTTTACGACCTTATGAAGACGCACAAACTAAACGCAGCGGGATAGAAACCGGCGTGAGAATACGAAAAATCAGATTCCGGTGATTTCTCTAGTCAATGGCAACGAATATTAGGCGGAGTGCTCTTGTAATGGATATCAAAAATCTCGAATTTACCCAGCCTAAAATTTCGTATCGCAATTGGTCGCGGCAAATAGAACGCGTATTCGTATGTCTCCTTTTCGCGGCGTTCATTCTTGTCGCTTCGGGCGCGGAGGCGCGGGTTGATACGGATTCGCTGGAGTATCACGAAGAAGCGAAGAGCTTTTTAAAAAAAGGAGACGTTAAGTCAGCCGTCATTCAACTAAAAAACGCCATTCGCGCGGATGGCGATAACGTAAAGGCCCGCTTTGATCTGGCGATGATTTATTTGCGCGGCCGTGATGGACCTTCGGCGGAAAAGGAATTGAAGGCAGCGCGCGCGCGGGGCATGGACGAAAACAAGATTATGCTACCCTTGGCTCAGGCATATGCCCTGCAGAGCAAAAATCAAGAAATTCTCGACGACTTGGTGACCGGAGACCGTCCCCACAAAATTAACGCTGGAATCCTTGCTGCACGTGGTGGTGCTTATGTCGCCTTGAAGAACCTGGATGCGGCGGAAAAAGAGCTTAATGAAGCAGTGGTGGTTTCGCCGGATTCCGCGTTTGTGTTGTTGGCCCTGAGCCAGGTATTGCAGGCAAAAGGAAAATTCAAGGCCGCAGAGGAGCAGGTAGACAAGGCGATAGGCATCGAACCGGATAATCAGCGTGCGCTCAACCGAAAAGGCGGTTTATTGCAAGTTCGGAAGGATTACGTCGGCGCGATAGAAGCCTATAGCAAGGTTCTTAAGCTTAACGAGGGAAATACACCGGCACGGGTTTCGCGGGCCGGTGCCTATATCGCGCGAAACGAAGACGCCGCCGCCCGAACCGATATAGATGCGGCATTGGCGGATCGGCCGAACAATCCCATTGCGCGGTATTTGAGCGCGTTACTCCTCGCACGTGAAAAGAAATACGAACAAGCGACAGATACATTGCTGCCGGTTATGAAGGTTTTGTCCGCCTATCCTCCAGCGCTTTATTTGGAAGCGTCCTTGA
>JAJFJC010000379.1 GCA_021774385.1 Alphaproteobacteria bacterium | reverse complement strand
CCGTTTGGCCGCCGCATTCATGGACGATTGAATGCCCGGCGCTGTTACCTGTACAATGAAGGCCGCGCGGGTGTAGCTCAATGGTAGAGCTTCTGCTTCCCAAGCAGATGACGAGGGTTCGATTCCCTTCACCCGCTCCATCCGATGCTGTCTACCGTGCTGAACTGGCGCCCAGGTCATGACAAAAATTACCCTTATCGTGATCACCGCGGCACTTCTTATATTTGGATCAATGAGTGCGGTCTGGGCAGAGCGCGATGCCGGCATCGCGGCATATAAAAAAAATGAATTCGCCACGGCCCTTCAGGAACTGAAGCCGGCCGCGGAAGCCGGTGACGCCAAGGCGCAATACTATCTCGGCTTGCTACATTCGCATGGCTACGGCGTCGAGAAAAACCACGCGATCGCGGCAACCTGGTTCCGCAAAGCAGCGGATCAAGGCTACCAAGAGGCTCAATTCGACCTTGGACATTTGTATAGCCAGGGCGCGGGAGTCCCTCAGGATGATTCGATCGCCGTTTCATGGTGGCGAAAAGCGGCAGACAAAGGCGATACGTTTGCACAGTCCAGCCTCGCCGACATGTACCTCGATGGTCGCGGCGTCGAGCGTGATCTCATCGAAGCCTATAAATGGATTATTTTGGCGGAACCGAGGGCGCAGCCAAACCGCGTACGATGGAATACTTTCACCGCGCGCAAGATCGCCAAGATGATGAAGCCCGGTCAGCTCGCGAAGGCGCAAAAACTGGTCAAACAATGGCTGCGCGCGCGGCAATAACGGTCAAGCACCAAGACAGCCGCTATTTACCCAATAATTCTTCCGCCATCTCTCGCAGTTTGCCGCGCTGAATCTTGATGCCATTGGCGCTCTCGGTGACAGGGAAGGCGTCGACCGAAATGACGCGCGCGGGAACCTTGAATTTTGCGAGACGTTGCGCGCAATGCGCCTGAATTGATGCTTCCTCGATGCCCTCGCCTTCACGGAGAATAACGAACGCCACCGCCCGGTTGCCGGCCTCGCTACCCACGGCCACGACCTGAACGCTGTCGACAGTTGGGTGCGCCTGTATCTCCGCTTCGATTTCGGCCGGGCTGACCAAAAAACCTCCCAACCGCAGCACATCACCCATCCGAGACAAAAATTCAAATCCACCCTCGGGTTCCAGCAACCCCAAATCGCCCGTGCGGATAAAACCGTCATCGGTGACGGCCGCTGCCGTCGCATCCGCATCGCCGTAATATTCGATCATCCGGCTTGGCGCTTTGATTTCAAGTTCACCGGCCTCTCCCACGGCCGATAGCGCGCCGCTATCCGGGTCGCGTACCCGAACCTCCGCCGTCGGTGACACCAAGGTGCCGCCTGGTGTCGCGCGAACCTCTGCACTGGCATCGGAATCCCTGCGCGCGGCCAAGGCCTGTATTTCGCTCATCCCATACAGCCCGGTTAATGTGAGGTCGGCATCATCGGCGCGAGACACGATGTCGGCCAATTCCGAATTGAACATCGCGTACCCGGCGGAACGCACCTGCCGGAAGGGCTTTCGGTTTCCCATGACCGTCAACATGCGGTCGATCATATCGTCGCTGCCATTGAAGTAGGTTACGCCATGGCCTTCGAATAGCCGCACCGCCTCGTCCGCATCGAACGCGCTCGTCAGGATCGTTGGCTTCGCGGCGGCAAGGGCCGCCATCACCTGACAGAATCCAAAAACGCCACAGAACGGCAGCCCAAGATAGGTAACGGTGCTCGTATCGTTTAAACCAAAATTAGTCGCGACTTCACGGGCATGGCGTACGATACCGGCGTGACCATGTAGAACGAATTTCGGCGCTTTCGTGGTGCCGGACGTCGTGAAGATGTTACAGCCGCTCTCCGGCAATGCACGATCCGCGTCGAAGCGTGAATGCCGGGCGACTCGCTCCCAAGCAACGGTTCGCGCGCCGGCGACACCGATCGCGGGCGCGTCATCCGACTCCGTATAGACGATGACGGTTTCGACCCGTTTCAACGCTTCGGGGTCGACATCATTGAGGATACCGGAGAAATCAATGCCCCGAAAATCCGGCCAGAGCACGAGAACCTTCGCGCCCGAACGCCCGACAATATCGCCGACCTCGCCGGCGCGGTATCGCGTGTTAACGGCAACCGCGATCGCGCCAAGTCGCGCGCAAGCAAGGTAAAGCGTTACACAGGCGGGTGTATTCGGGAGCCAAAATGCGACCCGATCCCCTGGCTTAACTCCAAGCGATGCAAGCCCACCCGCCGCGCGGCGCGCCTGCCCCGCAAGGCCTGCGAATGTCAGTGTCTGCCCGCCATAGATCAGCGCCGGCGTCTCCGGCGCTACAGCGGCCGACGCCTCGATCAACCCCGTAACAGTCGACACCTCTGGACTGGCTTTCGAAGGCATAAGCGTACTGTAGCAAATTTTAGCGGGCGCCGGAACGGTGCTGTACACCTCTCCACGATCGGCACCCGCACTTACGAACGCCCCCCATTTCTCTCAAACCGCCCGCGGCGGATGGCCATGAAAAGCATTCTCGAGTAACGCACGGATCGCGGTACGGTCGAGGGAGCGCGGATTGGGATAGGGGTTCATCATCGCCTCGTCGGCGGCCTGATCAAGGCCTGCTTCCGGCATACCGATATCCTTGAGCGCGGTCGGGGTACCGACAGACTTTTCTAGTTCGTACAAACCCATCGGACCATCTGTTGCGTCAAGCACCTTGGCGATCGCCGCCATGGCATCGGGTTCGCTGGCCGCGTTATAGGCCGTTGAATGCGGCAGCAGGATCGTATGCGATTCGGCATGTGGCAAATCGAAGGATCCGCCAATCACATGCGCCAATTTGTGATGGATCGACCGCGAGCCGGAGCCGGCAGCCATGCCGCAGAGCCAAGCCCCGTAAAGCGCATCGTCGCGGGCATCGAGATCGCTCGGATCGGCCACAATGCGCGGCAACGCGCTCGCCATCGCGCGAATGCCGTCGAGCGATGTCAACCGAAGCATCGGTGTCGAGGATTGTCGGTACATCGAGCCGACGCCATGCGCGATCGCGTTAAACCCGCTCGGTCCGGAAATCGCCGGCGGTAAATTCACCGTCAGTTCGGAATCATAGATGACCACGCGGGGCAGCATGCGCGGCGAGCGATGTTGTACCTTGCGGCCACCCTCAACCATGCCGCAGGCGGCCGTCATTTCCGAACCGGAATAGGTCGTGACCACACTGAGCAACGGGATATCACACTCCAGCGCAATAGCCTTCCCAAGCCCGATCGCGGAACCGCCACCAATCGACACGACGGAATCAGCATTCAGCGACCGCGTCGCTTCGCGGCCGGCTTCGGCGGTTTCAATCGGCACATGCATACGCGCCTCGGCGTGAATACCAACGCGTCGCACCCCCAAGGAGCTGGCGTATTTTTCCGCCATTTCAGCCCGGCCCGGCGTGCAGACAACCAGTGTCCGGGAGCAACCGAGTCGCTCGACTTCCTCACCAAGACACCGTACCTGGCCGGCCCCGAAAACGACACGGGCCGGGTTGGTGTTATGAATGAAAGCGTCCATTAAATACTCTCTACTCGCCGGCCACGGTCATGCCGTTGACCCGGATCGTTGGTGCATTGGATCCGTACCGGAATTCCAGATTATTGGCGGGCGTCAGATTGAGGAACATTTCCTTGAGGTTTCCCGCCACCGTCATTTCGCTGACCGGATAGGTGATCTCACCGTCCTCGATCCAGTACCCCGCCGCGCCACGACTGTAGTCGCCAGTAATCATATCGATGCCGAAACCCATCAGTTCCGTCACGTAAAA
>JAJFJC010000378.1 GCA_021774385.1 Alphaproteobacteria bacterium | reverse complement strand
GGGGGAGGGATGAATCGCTGTATTTCTAAATACAGTCTCTTCCCCCTTGAGGGGGGAGGAATAAGGAGGGGGTGGACGGCGTTAGAATCTGCAGTTTTGCAGAGCTCTCTGATGGGGGGTGTGCGTGCCTGAACTTCTCCTTGAACTCCTGTCCGAGGAAATTCCCGCGCGCATGCAGAAACGCGCATCGGAAGATCTAAAACGCCTCGTCACGGAAGGGTTGAAGAAGGTACGTCTCGATTTCGACAGCGCCGAAGCCTACGCAACGCCGCGCCGTCTTTCGCTGGTCGTCGAAGGCCTGCCGCAGCGCCAGCCGGACATGCGCGAGGAACGCAAAGGGCCAAAGGTCGGCGCACCGGATAAGGCGATCGAAGGGTTTCTGCGCAGTGTCGGACTCGACTCATTGGATCAGTGCGAGAAGCGTGATACCGGCAAGGGCGAGATCTGGTTCGCGGTGACCGACAAGGCCGGTGCGGCGGCGAAGGACGTTATCGCGGCGTTGCTCAACGACGTGCTCGCGAAGTTCCCATGGCCCAAATCGATGCGTTGGGGAGCCGAATCATTCAAATGGGTTCGGCCAATCGAGAACATACTTTGCATATTCGATGGTGGCGTTGTCGACGGTGTCCAGATCGATGTGTCATCGGCTGGAAACACGACGGTGGGTCATCGTTTTCTGGCACCGGATACGTTTATTGTCGCCGATTTTTCGGATTATAAGGCCAAGCTTTCGGACGCAAAGGTTTTGCTCGAGCCTAGCGAACGCCGCTCGATTATCGAGAGGGATTTGAACGCGCGAGCATCTGCCGAAAGACTCACCGTAAAGGACGATCCCGGCTTGCTGGACGAAGTGGCTGGTCTCGTCGAATGGCCGGTCGTGTTGCTCGGTGATATCGAAGCGGCATTCATGGATTTGCCGGCCGAGGCGTTGACCTCTTCCATGCGCGCGCACCAAAAGTATTTTTCATTGCTCAATGGAGATGGAAGTCTCGCGCCGCGTTTTGGCTTCGTCGCAAATATGGCGACGCCAGACGGCGGCAAGGCAATCGTTGCCGGCAATGAGCGCGTGCTGCGTGCTCGGCTTGCGGATGCGAAGTTCTTTTGGGATCTGGATCGAAAGATGCGGTTGGCGGACCGGACGCCGGCGCTCGAATCTATCACTTTTCATGCCAAGCTCGGCACGGTTGCGGCAAAGGTTCAACGCATGGCGGCGCTCGCGGCCGACCTGACGAATAATATTTCTGGCGCGGACCGTGATGCCGCGCGCGGTGCGGCGCTCCTCTGCAAGGCTGATTTGGTGACTGGTATGGTCGGGGAGTTCCCCGACCTGCAGGGTGTTATGGGACGGTACTACGCCTTGGCCGATGGCGAGAAAGAAGCCGTTGCCGAAGCGATCGCCGAGCATTATTCGCCGCTCGGCCCGAACGACCGCTGCCCGACGGCCCCGGTTTCAGTCGCCGTCGCACTGGCCGACAAGATCGACACCCTGGTAGGGTTCTGGCTGATCGACGAAAAACCGACCGGCTCGAAGGATCCCTATGCGCTGCGGCGCGCGGCACTGGGTGTCATACGGTTGATCCTGGAGAATAAGATCCGGATTAATTTGCTTGCCGCCTTTGCGGTGGCGATGCGGTTATACCAGGAAGAAAGTTTCGTCCTCGATAGTGCATCGGAAACGGCGGCTGTGGCACGGGAGGCGGCGCTAGATTTACTCGCGTTTTTCGCGGACCGGCTCAAGGTCCATTTACGCCAGGATGGTGTCCGGCATGACCTGATCGCGGCAGTATTCGCACTGGGAGAAGAGGACGATCTCGTTCGCGTAATGGCCCGCGTCGATGCGCTTGCTGGATTTCTCGATAGTGATGATGGCGAGAACCTTCTCGTCGCCTATCGCCGCGCTGCCAATATCGTACGGATCGAAGAAAAGAAGGACGACGCAGTATTTCCGGCGAATGGTTATATTCCTTCAAAAGCCGAAAGCGATGAGTCGGCTTTATGGGATGGTTTGGGCGAAACGCGGGAGACGGTAGGGGCATTCTTGGAGCAAGAAGAATTCGCGAGCGCAATGGTGACAATGGCGCGCCTCCGACCAACAGTGGATCGGTTTTTTGATAACGTTACGGTGAATGCGGACGAAGTCGGGGTTCGACGCAACCGACTTTGCCTCTTGGCGAATTTAACGTCAGTTATGAATCAGGTCGCGGATTTCAGTCAGATCGAGGGTTAACCGATGACGAAATGGGTTTACAGCTTTGGCGACGGTGCGGCCGAGGGCGAGGCAAGCATGCGCGAATTGCTGGGCGGAAAGGGCGCCAATCTGGCCGAGATGTGTAATCTGGGTCTGCCGGTGCCACCGGGATTTTCCATCACCACCGAAGTGTGCACGCATTATTACGACAACGATGAATCCTATCCCGACGAATTGACATCACAGGTTGAAACGGCGCTGGCGGCGGTTGAGACAGCGACCGGCGCGCGGTTTGGCGATGCGGAGAATCCCTTATTGGTGTCGGTGCGCTCCGGCGCGCGGGTCTCGATGCCGGGCATGATGGATACGGTTCTAAATCTCGGATTGAACGATGGCACCGTCGAGGGGTTGGCCCGTTCGAGCAATGATCCGCGCTTTGCCTATGACAGCTATCGCCGTTTCATTCAGATGTATGGCGATGTGGTTCTGGGTGTCGATCATTACCACTTCGAGGAACTGCTTGAACTGCACAAGGAAGACCGCGGAGTCTCGCTCGATACCGAACTGTCGGCTGATGATCTGAAAGCACTGGTTTCGGAATATAAGGAAATCGTCCTGAAGGAACTTGGTCAGGCGTTTCCGCAAGACCCGAAAACGCAGCTTTGGGGCGCTATCGGCGCGGTGTTCGGAAGTTGGCGCATACCACGCGCGATAACCTATCGCCGCCTGAACAATATTTCCGAGGCATGGGGCACCGCTGTTAACGTGCAGTCGATGGTCTTCGGTAATATGGGCGAGGATTGCGCCACCGGCGTTGCCTTCACGCGCGACCCGTCTACCGGTGAAAATTCATTTTATGGCGAATATTTGATCAATGCCCAAGGCGAGGATGTCGTCGCGGGTATCCGTACGCCGCAGCGTCTCACCCTGCGGGGCAAGGAGGCGACCGGCTCGAAGCAGCCCGCCATGGAAGAAACCATGCCGAAAATCTTCGCGGAGCTCGATACGGTTCGCGGTCAACTTGAATCGCATTATCGGGATATGCAGGATATTGAATTCACCGTCCAGCGCGGCAAGCTCTGGATGCTGCAGACCCGCGATGGCAAGCGGACGACCGCGGCGGCTTTTAAAATCGCCGTCGATATGGCCGAGGAAGGATTGATCGACCGACGCACGGCGGTGTCGCGTGTCGATCCCGGAGCATTGGATCAACTGCTACATCCGACGCTTGATCCCGATGCCGCGCGCAATATCGTGTCGCGCGGCCTGCCGGCGT
>JAJFJC010000377.1 GCA_021774385.1 Alphaproteobacteria bacterium | reverse complement strand
GCAAAACAGCGCATCATGCAAGGGACCCAACTGGTCTCGCACATCGCCAAAGGTATCCAAGTCTCTATCTTGCCAGGCATTATGCAGGGTTGCGCATAGTTTCGGCGCGATATTGGCGGTCACTGAAATACACCCATCGCCACCTTGCCCGAGAAAGGCGCCGATCGTGGCATCCTCGCCGGAGAGCTGACAAAATTCACCCGAAATCGCCAGGCGCGAATTTAGCGGCCGCGCCAAATCGCAAGTCGCATCCTTGACACCAACGATGTTTGGCAGCTTCGCTAACCGAGCCATTGTCTCCACGGACATGTCGACAATCGATCGCCCAGGAATATTGTAGATAATCACCGGCAAATCGACCGCGTCGACAATCATTTTGTAATGTAAGTACAGGCCATCTTGGGTCGGCTTATTGTAATAGGGCGTCACAACGAGCGCCGCATCCGCGCCTGCGTCCTTGGCGTGTTGCGTCAGCTCGATTGCTTCCGCCGTCGAGTTTGACCCTGTCCCGGCAATAATCGGCACACGCCCCTTCGCCGCTTCGATACAAAGTTCGACAACGCGTTTGTGTTCATCATGGTTAAGCGTCGGCGACTCACCTGTCGTTCCGGTTGGGACGAGCCCGTGCGTCCCTTCGTTGATTTGCCATTCAACGAAGGACTGAAAGGCATCTTCGTCGACAGAACCGTTTACGAAAGGCGTGATTAGCGCCACGAGTGATCCGTTAAACATTTTGTTTCTCCCTGCCGTTCACACGACGTCGACTAAAAATTAACCTTCCGCGGTTATGCCGACAATAGGAACACAACGGTTTGATGTGGACGTTATTGGCCGCAGCCCGGGAATCACTTAGTATTCAAATCAGGACATGCAGTATTTTTCTACGAAACACAAGGTCTTGGTCATCCGCCTTTTGATGCTGGTGGCTCTCTTGCCTGTGCTCGTTTTCCAACTTCCGACCGAATCTTTCGGAAAAGATCTCACTAAGAAGGAGGCATCCAGCTATCGCGCCGCGTTCAAAGCGGCGCAGGCGGGTCAATGGCGCCAGGCGGAACGTTTTGCCGCAAGAGCGAAGAACCCTTTGCTCGGAAAGGCAATATCCTGGCTGCGCCATACGTCACCCGGCTCCGGTTCCGATTTCGCCGCTATCGACACTTTCTCGATGTCAAATCCCGAATGGCCACGACAAAACGAACTTCGGCGCCAAGCGGAAGAAACGATGCGGAATATTTTATCCGATGACGCCGCAATCGCGTGGTTTATGAAAAACCCACCGCTTACCGCAACTGGTGCGGCACGCTATGCGCAGGCACTCATCGCCAAGGGTCGGAAGGATGAAGCGACAGCGCTGATCCGTAAGACATGGCGTACGAAAAACATTAACCGAACACAAGCGCGCGAGTTTCGGCGCCGGTTCCGCAAATTGCTACGCCTTGACGACCATATCGCGCGTCTCGATCGACTGATCTGGGATCAACGCGTTTCAGCGGCGCGCCGACAAATGCGACGGGTTGGGCGCGATCAGCAGCATCTTGCGCAAGCCCGCATACAACTCATGCTTCGAACGGGCGGTGTCGATGGGGCGATAGCCCGCGTGCCCGAAACGTTGCGCCAAGACCCCGGGCTGGTATATGAGCGGCTGCGTTGGCGGCGGCGCAAAGGGTTCTCTGACAGCGCCATAGAATTGTTACGCACACCACCAACGCAAATCGAACGCCCCCGCAAATGGTGGTTCGAGCGCGCGATACTGGCGCGGCGCGCCTTGCGCGCTGGTGATATAACGCTCGCCTACCGTCTGGCCAGCGAACACAAACAAACCAAAGGTGCTCCCTTCGCCGAGGCGGAATGGCTCGCGGGATGGATTGCCTTACGCTACTTAGGCGACCACAACGTCGCCCGTCGCCACTTTCAACGTCTTTATAACAAAGTGCGCTATCCAATTAGTCGAGCCCGTGGCGCCTATTGGATTGGCCGGGCCATCGAAGCGGATATCGAAAATGTCGAGAACAGAAATGTGAAGGCCACCGCTTGGTATCAAGCGGCCGCCAAATTCCCAACGACATTCTACGGCCAGCTCGCAATCGACCGATTACGCCAGGCGCCGAAAATTAGGCCACCAGACGAACCGAAACCAAACGCGGCGCAAATTCAGGCTTTCGAGAACAGCGAACTCGTGCAATTGACGAGAATGTTGGCGGAACTGGGCCAAGACAGGCTGTCGAAAGCGTTTATCTCGCGCCTGTCCGGTTTGGCGAAAGGACCAACGGAATGGGCCTTAGTCGCAAAATTGGCCGTTGAAATCGGACGGCACGACCTGGCAATCAAGGTTGCAAAACTGGCCAGTCGTCGAGGCGTGGAATTGACAATTGCTGGTTACCCGAAGTTGACCGTATCTCGAAAATTCAAGGTTGAACCAGCACTCTTTCATGCTGTCGTGCGGCAAGAAAGTGCGTTCGATCCCAAGGCAATCAGCAGCGCCGGCGCCCGCGGCTTGATGCAATTGATGCCAGCGACAGCGCGCTACGTCGCACGGCAATTGAACATTCGCCATTCCAAGTCAAAGCTTACGACAGACCCCATCCACAATTTACGCCTCGGCAGTGCCTATCTTCACCGATTGCGAGAAAATTACGACGGATCGCTCATCCTTACCCTCGCGGCCTATAACGCCGGACCTGGAAATGTCCAACGCTGGGTCCGACAAAACGGCGACCCCCGAGACTTCTCGACACTGGACGCAATCGACTGGATCGAAGCCATTCCCGTACCAGAGACCCGAAATTATGTTCAAAGAGTGCTGGAAAATTTGACGATCTACGGTTATCGCTTTGAGGATAGCTTTTTGCCAGAGATGATTATCGACGCGATGATTGGTTCTGACAGGGTTGATTATCCCTAACCTGAATTAGCGGGAGTTTAAAGACATGCCGGCTCGGCGGAAACTGGAGAATGTCGGCGCGTGCGTCTTCGATGCCTATGGCACGCTTTTCGATGTTCATTCGGCCGCCGCGAAATGCCGCGACGATCTAGGCGAAAAGGCGGATGCCCTATCAGCGCTTTGGCGACAAAAGCAACTGGAATACACGTGGCTGCGTTCCTTGATGCCAATGCACGCCGACTTCTGGCAGGTCACCGGCGACGCGTTGGACTATGCCATGGCCGCGACGGGACTCGACAATACGGCGTTACGCGAAAAGCTCATGGCCCTTTACCTCGCGTTGGATGCCTATCCGGAAGTACCGGATACATTGGCGTCCCTACGTAGCATGGACATGAAAACGGCTATTTTGTCTAACGGGTCGCCGATGATGCTGGAAGCAGCCGTCGCATCCGCCCGCCTTACTGATCTGCTCGACGCTGTCCTCTCGGTCGAAGCAGTTGGTATCTTCAAGGTTTCGCCCAAGACCTATCAGCTAGCCGTCGACGCATTCAACTTGCCGCCAGAACGCATCTGTTTCATGTCGTCTAATGCTTGGGATGCGGCCGGCGCCGCGAATTTTGGTTTTCAAGTCGCATGGGTAAACCGCTTCGGCCAGCCACGCGAACGACTGCCGGGCGAACCAAAGGCCGAGATAACATCCTTGGAACCACTCGTAGACCTGGTACGCGGGTGAAACTTCATAGCCGACCGCGAACCGTACCAAGCACCATCCTATGAATTCTTTTCGCGAGAAACGCTATACGGCACAAGATGGGATATCGCTCTACTACCGCGATTACGGTGACACCGGCACATCGAATATTCCCATACTCTGCTTGCCGGGATTGACGCGAAACTCAAAGGATTTCCATCACCTCGCCACCCATTTCAGCACGGTGACGCGGGTCATTTGTCCGGATTATCGAGGACGAGGCGATTCCGAATACGATACCAACCCCGCCAATTACCAACCCGCCACCTACCTCAACGACATTCGGCATTTGCTGGCTGTAACGGGCTTAGAACATGCGATTGTGATCGGAACGTCCCTGGGCGGGCTGCTCGCCATGGCAATGGGCGCGGCGATACCAACCGCCTTGGCCGGTGTCGTTCTCAACGACATTGGACCGGAAGTCGGCGAAACCGGTCTCGATAAAATCCTCGACTATATTGGTACTGACCGACCCCACAACGATTGGGTTCGAGCGACCGATGAATTAAGACGAACCTTTCCAAACCTGAACCTTGGTTCGGAGGCGGCATGGCTGGAAGCCGCGCAAGCCACATGGCGCGAAAGCAACGACGGGAAACTACATTTCGACTGGGACGTCAAACTGGTTGAAACGCTTCGCAACGGACCATCTATTCCAAATCTTTGGCCCCTGTTTCACAGCCTCGACAACGTCCCCACGATCGCTGTGCGAGGCGCGTTATCCGAGGTATTAATGCCCGAAACCTTTAAAAAGATGGCGCAATCGCGTGAGGGCTTAGTACAAATCACGGTCCCTGAAGTTGGCCACGTCCCAACCTTGCGGGAGCCGGGGGTCCTTGAGGCAATTGAAGCGCTTATTGCCTCGGTTCAGGCAAAATGAAGAGGTTGCAACCATGCCCCTAGGCGCATTCCTACCGACCCGTGCGTTCGCCGATGACCCTCTTGCTATCCGTGATTGGGCACAAGCTGTCGAAGAACTCGGCTACGACTACATCGATGTGCCGGACCATGTACTTGGCGTGGACCGTAACAAACGACCCGATTTCGAAGGACCCTATGATATTTCCGACGCGTTCCACGAAACGTTCGTGACGCTTGGTTATCTCGCGGCGATTACAACACGGGTCCGATTGCGCAGCGCGGTACTAATTTTGCCACAACGGCAAACCGCACTGGTCGCCAAGCAGGCGGCCGAAGTCGATGTCCTTTCCGGTGGCCGCTTCGACCTTGGTGTTGGTGTCGGCTGGAACAGGATCGAGTACGAAGCCCTCAACGAAAGCTGGGCGACAAGAGGTCGTCGGCAGACGGAGCAAATCGAGGCGATGAACCGGCTTTGGTCGGAAGACGTCGTAACGTTCACGGGCGAATGGCACAATCTCGACGGCGTTGGGTTGAGCCCCCGGCCGATACAACAACCAATCCCAATCTGGTTCGGTGGCTCTTCGGACGCAACCTTACGCCGCGCGGCGCGATTTGGTGCCGGCTGGATTCCACTTGGAAAACCGGATAGCGACGCCGTCGCCCGCCTCGCCTCCTTGCGCGAATACCTTCAGTCGGCAGGACGAAAATTCAGCGACTTCGGTATCGAATGCTGGATACGGACGACCCGTAAGGATTCGGACAGTTGGGTGCGCGCCGCGAATGCCTGGCGCGAAATCGGTGCAACCGATGTAACGCTGTACACATCGGGCACGCCCATCACGACTGTGAGCGATCAAATCGACGCGTTGCGTACTTTCGAAAATCGTATTGAAATAGCGGACTAACTAAGGTTCACCGCGCTATCGTCATCGCTCGCCACGACAAGACTTGGCCGTCCCGAAAATAAATCGGGTCGTTGGCGGTCTTGTTCGATATTCCGGCACATGCCATGCACGAAGGCACCGGCCTCGACCGCAAGACTCTCATGTATGATATCACCGCTCACCTTGGCGGATTTTCCGAGCTGGACGACACGCCCGTTTATTTGTCCATTAACCGTCCCGTCCACACGAACCGTATCGCCCACAACTGCCCCGTTAACCACGGCCTCGACGCCGACGGTAATTAATACCGATTTAATATCGCCATCCACGGTGCCATCAACTTGGATGTCTCCCTCCGTCACGAGGTTACCCGTGATGTGCAGGTTTCTGCTTAAAATCGATGGCGCGACTTGCTGTTCCTGGGTTTCCAGATCGCCGCCTGCTCGGTTCTTTTTATTCCTTGAAAACATGTTTTCCTGCCTGGATGAAACGAATTGGGTCCAAGGCAATGTTGCCGTATAAAATTTCGTAATGCAAATGCGGCCCCGTGCTCCGACCGCTACTACCCAACAGGGCAATCTTTTCGCGATGGCGCACGGTTTGGCCTTTTTTCACGAGAATTTTTCTCAAATGCCCATAACGCGTTCGGATGCCGAAGCCGTGATCGACTTCGATCATGCGCCCATAGCGACCCTTCCAGCCCGCCGAAATCACAATGCCGGGTGCGGATGAATAAATCATCGTTTTGCTGCGGCTTGCGAGATCAACGCCGGAGTGAATCGCCCATTTTTTCGACATTGGATCACGTCGTTTACCAAATCGGCTCGCGACACGATAGGTGTCGACCGGCGAGACGAGCGGTACCGCTTGTAAAGCAACCTTAAGCGCTTCCAGCCGGCTTAATTGCGTATCCAACCCCTGTACGGCCCCCGCAAGGCTATCTTTCGCACTTCCGCTCGCCAGCGCCACGAACGGTCCCCCCTTGCCCAATTGTTGAGTCGAACTGACCTTTGCCAACAGGCTGTCGACATCAAGCCCCGTCATACCAAGAATACGCTCCGAATCTTCGATGTCGCCAACCGTCAAGGCATTTAAAGTCTCAATAACATGGGATCGGGCTTGGTGGATTTCAGTCAATCGCTCGAGGAGAGAAGCCACTCTTTCGCTTAACGACTCCCTTGCGGGATTATACGGATCAGGATCGCCTGTTTCTTCCGCAAGGCGCGCCGCGAGCACATATAAATCCTTCTCAAGCTGATCGGCCCTTTCCTCTTCGGCTCGATAGGCACCCTGCAATGCCGCGGACTGAACCTCAAGATTAGCGCGGTCGCCCAGAACACGGTCATAATCCGCGCGAGCCGTCGCAAGGTCCGCCGTTAGGTTTTCGGCTTCCTTTGCGAGTGCAGTTTCGCGAGAATTCGATAATTCAATCGAGTCCCGAAGCTCACGCTGCCGCGCCGTAAGGAAATTACGCTCTGAATTTGCATTTTCTATATTTTCATTGGCCGCCGACAATTTCGCTGTCAGGGCGGAGAGACCGGCCCTTAAGTCGGAAATCGTGCGGCTGGAGCCGTGCAATTTTGTTTCGAGCTCCCGAACACGGCCATTGAGAATTGCGCGGGCTTGATAAACCTTTTTCCGTTCCGCCACCGCCGTGACGAGATCATGTTGAATTGAATTCAGGGATGCCGCCAGCACGTCGTCCAAATCCGTCATTTCCCGCAGTTCGTCATCAAGCTGCGATAAATGCTGACGCATCGCGTCACGCGCCTCGGTGATTGCCGCCAATCGATCGCTTGCCGTTGTTTCCGCAACGCCGTGAACTTTATCGTCCGCCGCCATCGCATCGGTATCGGCGAACCGTCCAACGAGTTCCGCTTGGTTTTGCTTTAGCTTACCCGTGACCTCGGAAACCTTGCGTTGATAGATCGCGATCTCTTCCAACAAGTCGTCATAGGCGATGCGCGCATCATTCAAGCGTGCACCGGCAGCCGCAATTTCATCGTATTCGAGCCAAGACACGACCGAAGCGGCAGCGCCCCAAATCAGGATCGCCCCAAATAGCGAAACCATGGCAATTTGGAGTCGAGAAGTCAGCCGAACGAACCGGACACGCCCCTCCGAACGCAGCAACAGTTCTCGTTCGCGAAAAACGCTCGCAAAGAAACGTCTAAGCTTCGACAATAAACCGACTGGCGTTGAATTTAGTTCTGCCACGCCCGCAATAGCCCCTTTTCCCCGTCGGTGCGACTATATCAAAGATAAACCGGGACTCGGAGTCAGAATCGCAAAATATATACTTTTATCGATTCCGAATTGAAGCCATGCGTCACAAATGGCGGCTTTCAGGGGTTAGCGGACGGAGTTCTCCGGCCCGCGCCCACGATAGGCATCGATAAACGCCGCCGCGGACGCCGCATTGAGCTTATCGAGTCGCAAAATTCGTCGCCAAGCCGTAATGATCAGCTTCCCCCCCAGCCCTGCCTTTCGAACCGCGACAATGCCACTCCAAGGCCCATTGAACAGGGCCGTCCACTTTTTCAATGTCTCCAGATCGTCAGCGGCCGGTGTGTCGTAGTGGATGACAATCATGCCATGCTCAAGTGAATGAACGAGATTGCTCCGCCCTTTCGCAGTTTCGTAGAATCCTGGGTTAACCCATGTCGGAAAATGCGGTCCGGACGTTGGTGGATTTGTGCCATAGGATATCCGCGACCCCGGCGGCATGTGTGTACGTCCTTCGTTGGGGTGAGATTTTATCGCCGAAAGCGACGCTTTTCCTTCCTTGGCTAGCGCTTCGAATGCGCTGGCATCTTCTTGGCTGCTGTACATGCCATAGATCGCGCCAATAATCGCGACACCCGCGATCCCGTAAAACACATACTTTAGCGGAAACCCGCTCTTTTTCGCTGGAACTTCTTTTGCAGCCCGTTTGGTCTTTTTCCGTTTACTGGAAGATTTCGCCATCAGCACACCTTTTTTCCCGAGTTCCTACAAAAAATTCCGCGAGAAGAACGTGCTGATACCCCTAGTGGACCATCCCCACCCTTCGCAAGACGGTATGACCTAACACATGTTCAACATCCCGTGTTCCCAAACACTCAATGTTGGGAAAACACCGAAAGTTTTTTGCAATTTTACCGGTCCGGCAAACATTCACACGCGGCACGTACGGCGGGGCGTCGCGATATTCAATGGCCCATAGTCCATCCGATAAACCGCAAAATTCCAGCACCTCAAACTAACAATTTAATGCAGCGTTGCTTCGGTGGGCATGGGAAGCTGACCTTCTCGTTCGCGCCGTTCATCGAAAATACCTCGGATCAACGAATAGACGGCCTTTTCAGCGTTTTCGATGCCATGTTTTTCACAGTGCAAAATACAAGCTGCAAGCAACGACCCATAACAGATCGTGTCCAAATCGTTCATCGATTCCGCTTCGGTGATGAGCTTCCTGGCTGCATCGCCAAAAGTTTCAACGACAAAATCAAGAAATTCAAAATTACTATCGTCACGCTCAAGCATTGATAATCACTCCGAACCCATAACAGGCGATCGAAAAGGTAAACAGCGATTTCTTGCAGAAATTCGGCGAAATTCTTCAGCCGTACGGAGAGCAATACCACAATTTTTGGCTTCCGTGAAGCGCCCCTGATAATTCTTTAAGGCGTAGGTAATTTTGATTCATGGAGGTGGAGCCACGAAAAGGGGCCATTCGGTTTCTTCCATTTAAATAAAACCGTTGAAAGCCGCGCATTTCTTGACGGTGTGGAATTTTTCGCCCCTTCTTGAATTTCCGTATAGGTCGCCAGCACATACCGTTCACGATCGAAAACACGCCGAACCGACGAATCTTCGATAAAAATCTCGAAATCGGGATTTGTACCATAGCCACTTTCGATGGAACGAAGCAGCGCGTCACGAACCAAAACCCGGCCCGCGGGCTGTATATTTACGAATCCTGGATCGAGTCGATTTGAGAGGCCAGCTCGAAAAACTTCGTGCAGATTTCGTTCTTCGCCACGAAACCAAGCCGATATGAACTTATGGAGCGCCTCGGTCTCGTGCCGAACGGCGTCATGAATATTATGCATTCCGATCCGCCAGGCGTTGCATCAACTTTGCGATTACAGCGTTCTTTATAGCGCGGACCGCCAACGTCGGAGCCCGTACAATTCTTTGTATGGGATCGGTTACGACAATCGTCCGCTTCCCCAATGCCTCAAGCGTCCGACGCGCGACCACATCCGGATCGACCATATAGGGTGAAAAAGAAATTCGGAGCCCAGCACGGTTGAAAAAGTCCGTGCGTGTCGTGCCCGGACAAAGCGCGAGAACATCCACGCCCTTAGTTTTAAGTTCCGCTGACAAAGCCTCAGCGAACAAAAGGTCGAAAGACTTCGTCGCGGCATAGGTCCCAAGAAACGGTAGAGCCTGAAAGCCCGCCACGCTTGAGACGACAATGATACCGGCACGACGCCCTGACTTGGCTGCCCGTTCGAGCATTGACGGTAACAACGCCCTGGTCAGAACGACAGGCGCCACCACATTGACCTCAACCATTTCGATTTCTTGTTCTGGCGAATTCTCGGCGACGGCACCGAAAAAACCCAGTCCGGCGTTATTTATCAACAGATCAACACCTGCCGCCTTCGCGGCCACGACGAGACGCTCCCGGCCAGCCGTCGTCGCGAGGTCCGCCACAACCGTTTCCACCCGGCGTCCCTCACAGGCAAGTTCCCGTTCCAATTCCGCCAATCGTTCCTCGACCCGGCCCGTCAGCAACAAATTGGTTTCGCCCGGAAGTTGCTCCGCAAATGATCTGCCAATTCCACTCGTCGCGCCCGTGACGAGCGCACAGCTATAGGCCATATTCCATCCTCCCTTTGATCGCTACTATAACCTAGCGAAACGGCCCCGGATGCGAGGAGTAAGATCATGAGGGCATGGCAACGGATGTTAAGCGGACGCCGCCTAAATCTACTCGACCCCTCCCCTCTCGATATCGAAATCGA
>JAJFJC010000376.1 GCA_021774385.1 Alphaproteobacteria bacterium | reverse complement strand
GCTGCAATTGATCGACATTCATCGCAAGACACATCGAACATCCGGGCTCGCGCCAGTCGAAGCCGGCATCGATTAGAATTTGGGCGAGGCCCTCTTCCTCGGCCTGCTGCTTGACAAGGCCGGAACCCGGGACGATCAGCGTCCGAATTCCTTCCTTCACCTTGCGCCCTTTGGCGATTTCGGCAACCGCGCGAATATCCTCTATTCGCCCGTTGGTGCAGGCGCCGACGAAAATCGTGTCAATCTCAACGTCGGTCATCTTGGTGCCTGGGATCAGGCCCATATAGTCGCAAGACCGCTTGACCGCCGCAGCCCTATCGGGATTAGGCTCATCCTTGGGGTCCGGCACGACACCCGTGATGGGAATGACATCCTCGGGGCTTGTCCCCCAGGTGACTTGCGGCACGATATCGCCAACATCAAGGGTCGCTTCCTTGTCATATGCCGCGCCCTCGTCCGACGGCAAGGTCTTCCAATTGGCAACAGCTGCATCCCAATCAGCGCCCTTTGGTGCATATGGACGTCCTTTGAGATAATCGTAAGTCTTCTCGTCCGGCGCGATCAAGCCGGCACGCGCACCGGCCTCGATAGTCATGTTGGATACCGTCATCCGGCCTTCCATCGACAGCGCCGTGATAGCCGGACCGGTATATTCGATGACATGACCCGTACCGCCGGCGGTACCGATCTTGCCAATAATCGCCAACACCAAATCTTTCGCGGTGCAACCGAACGGCAACTCGCCATTGACGGTAATCCGCATGCTCTTTACCGGGGCTTGCAGCAAGGTCTGGCTCGCCATGACATGTTCGACCTCTGACGTCCCGATGCCGAAGGCCAGCGCGCCGAGCGCCCCATGCGTCGCCGTGTGGCTGTCACCACAGACCAGTGTCACGCCCGGCAGCGTGAACCCCTGTTCCGGGCCGATAATGTGGACGATGCCGTTGCGTGGGTCGTCGACCTCGAACAAAGTGACGCCAAAATCAGCGCAATTGCGCCGCAACGTATCGATTTGGAGCTGTGAATCCTCAGGGATCACCTCCGAGCGGTCGGTTGCGATGTTGTGGTCGATCACCGCCAGAGTGCGGTCCGGGCGGCGCAGCTTCCGGCCGGCGAGAGTCAACCCTTCAAACGGTTGCGGGCTCGTCACCTCATGGATGATATGCCGGTCAATATAAAGCAGGCAGGTTCCATCTTCCTGCGTATCAACGACATGGCTATTCCAAATTTTCTCGAATAGCGTGCGGGGCTTCGACATAGCGCTTCCTCATCCTGCCAAAATTTGCCTACAAACCAGAATTTTCGTGGCTGATGGCGCCATGAATTCGCTTCATAACACCAACCCAGTCTTTAATGCTGGGCTCCCATCCATCGACGCCGTGCAGGCGATTTAACTTCTAATCCGCCGTCGGTGCAAAAGAGATTATTTCACATGGGGTTGAGCCAAATTCACAATCTCTTCTTGCCCATCAAGCGTCACTGTTTTCCGGTGCTTCCGTTGCAGCGCCCGTTTTATTCGATTCAACGCGGCGGATTGTCGTGCGCTCCGCGATCCGTGCCGATTTACCGCGACGTTCACGCAAATAATAAAGCTTCGCACGGCGCACGGAACCGCGGCGCACCACTTCGATCTGCTCGATTCGCGGACTATAGAGCGGAAATACACGTTCCACGCCTTCGCCATAACTAATCTTTCGCACGGTAAACGCGCTATGCAGACCGCTGTTCTTGCGTGCGATACATACGCCTTCAAACACCTGGACCCGCTCGCGCGAGCCTTCGATGACCTTGACATGCACGCGCAAGGTATCACCGGCCTGAAATTCTGGGACGGGCCGCGCATCGGCCAGTTTCGTGACCTGCTCTTGTTCGAGCTGTTCGATAATATTCATGATATTGTCCTCACTTGCTTGTTCCGGGCGACATACCGTTCCCAAAGATCGGGACGCCGCTCGCGGGTAATTCGTTCCGCCTGAGCCAATCGCCAGGCACGGATTTTTTCGTGATGGCCGGACAGCAAAACATCCGGCGTAGCGCGGCCCTGCCAATTCGCGGGCCGCGTATACTGGGGGTATTCGAGTAACCCCTGCGCAAAACTTTCTTCGACCAGAGAATCTTCATCACCGACAACGCCGGGCAACAAACGAACACAGGCGTCAATTAAGGTCATTGCCGCGGGTTCGCCCCCGGAAAGCACGAAATCGCCAACGCTGATTTCTTCGAATCCGCGTGCCTCGATAACACGTTCATCGATACCTTCGAAACGGCCGCACAACAGCGTCAAACCGGGACCCGACGCCAATTCGGCCGCACGCCCTTGATCAAACGCACGTCCCCTTGGGGTCAGATAGATGACCGGTCCAGGTACATCGGCAACCGATTCCAGAGCTGCGTCCAGTACATCCGCCCGCATAACCATGCCGGGGCCGCCGCCAAAGGGAGAGTCATCAACCGTCCCGTGCCGATCCGACGCAAAGTTCCGAATATCGACAGTCCGCAAACCCCACAACCCATCCGCCAAGGCGCGGCCGGCCAGGGAATGACCAAGCGGTCCCGGAAACATATCCGGAAAAATCGTCAGAATATGGGCTGCCCACACACTCACGATATTTCCTCGTCTTTCCGGTCTTCGCGCGCATCGGTTTCCACGGGCGGTTCGACAATGACTTTTCCAGCCGCGATGTCCACGGTTGGAACGATCACGCGTGTAAAAGGCAACACCGAAACACCGCCGCCCTCGAGAAGAATTTCGATCATATCTCCGGCACCAAATTCATGCAGCGCACGGATCGTGCCGTATGGCTTACCATCGGCCAGTTCCGCGCGTAGACCAATAAGGTCGGAATGATAGAATTCGTCTTCTTCGGTTTGCGGCAACGCATCCCGCGAAACGTAAAATTCCACGCCCCGCAAGGCTTCGGCCGCCTCTCTTGTTGCGACGCCGTCGAGCTTGGCAAGCAACACGCCTTTCGCCGAACCGGTGACTTGGAGATTGAACTGACGGTTTCCTGCTTTATCGAACAGCGTTCCGTAGGCGGCAACGTCCCGTGGCTCCTCGGTAAAGCTTTTGACACGCACCAGGCCACGCACACCGTGCGCGCCTGCCACAACGCCAACGCAAATCCGAGGTTCCACCATCCGTGCTGCCTGTCCAATCACCGATACAATTCCTAGCTAGCCTGCTCTTCCGCGGGGGCTTCCTCGGCTGGCGCAGCTTCTTCTGCTGGCGCGGCAGCTTCGGCTTCAGCGGCTTCCTTCGCCGCCTCGGCTGCTGCTTCCGCCTCTTTCAGCCGTTCCTGCGCCTTCGCTTTTGGCAGGTGCTGCTTGGTTTGCTCGGGAATAGCGGGCACCGGCATGATTTCGGCACGCCCCAGGAACCGGGCAACACGACCCGAAGGCTGAGCCCCAACCGAGATCCAGTGACGAATCCGGTCTTCAACGAGCTCCACCCGTTTGGGGTCGTCCTTGGCGAGCATCGGATTGTAGACACCGACACGCTCGATATAACGGCCATCGCGCGGCATGCGCGAGTCTGCGACAACAATGCGGTAGTACGGGCGCTTTTTCGCACCGCCGCGGGCCAATCTAATTCTCAGCGCCATATTTTTGTTTCTCCTCGAGTTGGTCCTAATTTCGTAAAATTCGGTTCGCGTTACATCCGCGGCATCAAGCCCTGAAGACCGTGCCGCATTAAGCCTTTTTCACCCATCTTGCTCATGCGCTTCATCATCTTGCGCATTGTTTGGAATTGCTTGAGTAGCTTGTTTACTTCCTGAATTGAGGTACCGGAGCCACTCGCGATACGGCGCTTTCGCGACGCATGGATCAGTTTCGGTCGGCGCCGTTCCGCCCTGGTCATCGAAGATATAATCGCCTCCTGGTGAAGGATCGCGGATTCGTCGATATTGGCCTGCGCCATCTGTTTCTTGGCCTTACCCACACCGGGCAATAACTCCATCATCCCCGATAGGCCGCCCATCTTGCGCATCTGTCCAAGTTGCTTGGCCATATCGTCAAGATCAAAGGCACCCTTTTGAATTTTCTTCGCGAGCGCTTCCGCTTCATCTTGCTCGATGGATTCCGCGGCTTTTTCGACCAGGCTGACGACATCGCCCATACCGAGTATGCGGCTGGCAATTCGTTCCGGATGAAAATCCTCCAGCGCATCCAATTTTTCGCCGACACCAATTAACTTAATCGGACAACCCGTTACAGCGCGCATCGACAAGGCCGCGCCACCGCGCGAATCGCCGTCGACCCGTGTCAACACGATACCGCTCAGCGGCAAATGGGCCTTGAATCCCTCCGCGACGTTAACGGCGTCCTGACCGGTCATCGCATCGGCGACGAGCAGAATTTCGTATGGATTGACGGCTTCGCGAACCGCCGCGGCCTCCGCCATAAGCGCTTCATCGATCTGCAAGCGGCCCGCGGTATCGAGCATCACGACATCATAGCCGCCAAGTCGGGCCGCTTCATTCGCCCGGCGCGCAATGTCCACGGGCTGCTGGCCCGCAACGATGGGCAGGGTCGTCACGCCGGCTTCCGTTCCTAATATCTTTAGCTGCTCCTGCGCGGCTGGACGCTGCGTATCGAGCGACGCCATCATGACTTTTTTCTTGTCGCGATTTTGCAGGCGTGCGGCGATCTTGGCCGTCGTCGTCGTCTTACCGGACCCTTGCAGGCCGACCAGCATAATGCCAACCGGCGCCGGTGCCAGGAGCTCCAGCCCTTCGTTCTCGGCGCCGAGCATCGTGATCAGTTCGTCATTGACGATCTTGACCACCATCTGTCCGGGCGTAACCGAACGCAGGACCTCTTGTCCGATGGCTTCTTTCTTAACGCGGTCGATAAAATCCCGGACCACGGGCAGGGCAACATCGGCTTCGAGCAGCGCCACGCGGACATCGCGCATCGCTTCCGACACGTCCGACTCGCTAAGCGCGCCGCGTCGCTTCAGTTTCTCGAAGACATCGGCCAGCCGGCCTGATAATGACTCGAACATGTGCGCCTCTACTCAAAAACAATCCAAATAGGCAAACGCAAAACGCGCCAGTGCGCGAAACTCGCGGACTGGCGTAGCCCCTCGGGACCGGAAACACAGCGTTTCCCGATTGAGAACGGGCTTTTACGCCCAGCCTTGCGTCAAGTCAAGCCACGGCTTGCGATATCAACCGCCAATCACGGGCAAGTCGATATAGGACGGCGCGGCGGCGGAATGATGAACAATATTCGTTGCAATCCTGATATCGGCAACGCCATCGTTTGCGAGTGTTGGGTTGCCGCTATTGGTATTTCGGGCGCGGCGCGGGAAGTTGCTGCTTGTGATATCCACTTGGATCCGACTACCGGCCTGAACTGTATGATGGATATGGGCCAAGTCGATGGTGAACTCATAGACCTCGCCCGGCGCCAAGGTTTGCGGTTCCGCCGCCACCGGATCACGGAACATAGCCCTTCTTACGCCATCCATCAGCAACATCGTGCGGCCATCCGGCGTCACCTCGATCAGTTTCGCCATGAAGTCGGTATCGAGACAATCGGAAGACGCATGCAGGATAACCTGAACGGGGCCCGCCAGCGACATGTCCGCCGACAGCGGTTCGCTTCGGTAAACAAGACCATAATTGTGCAGCGATTGCACCGGACGCTGATCGCGCGATCCGGCATCGATAAGCATATTGCGGCCCCCCATAGTCGGAATGGGTTTGTTGGGGTCATAGATATAATTTCGCGCCGGGCCATTGGGGCCCGTTTTGGTCAAACCGCCATCCCCGCAAAGATAAAATCGACGCGGTTCGACCCCAGAGGGAGGCCATTGCGCCGAATGGCGCCAATCGTCGGCAGCATAGTTTTCTGGGTCCTCGACCCAGGCACGCGGTGAATAATGGACCGCTGCCTCATCCATGATTTGTGTCGACACCCCCTTGAGCCAATGATCAAACCATTCGAAATAAGGATCGCGCGGCCAGAAATTCGTTTCGTAAATAAAGTAGTGGTCGTTGGGGCCAACCCATAGTTTTTGGCTCCCAACTCGTGATTGAAGGTCCTGGAACGCGGTGATCATGCTGTGCTGGAAAATGTCAAACCAGTTGGTCACATGGAACCCAGGGATATTTATGGTGCGACGGAAATCATGCGCCCGCCGAAACGCGTCCGGCGCGGGATGGGTGAGTATTTCATCCAAAAAGGGCTGCCATGTTGAAAAATCCGGATAGCCCGTCATTGGCAATCGCAGCCAGTCGTCCGAATCGATAAAGGGCGGATCGGACCGGCAAGCGGCATCTAGCCGTTCATATCGCGCAGCAGCACCCTTGGCGGACGCGGCAAGTTCCGCCGCGTCAATCCCGAAACGCCGCATCACCGCGTCTTTATGCGAATTCGATAGGCCGGGAATATTTTTCGCCACCCAAAGCCACAGCCGTTCCATTTCTATGGAGCCACCCTCATATACAATATCGTCATAGATGCTGGCACCACCGACTTGAGCGAAGAAAGCGCGCAGCGTTGGATGACAGGCGCTGGCCGCGGCGAGCGTTGTGGTCGCCCCAGCCGACGAACCGGACATCCCGACCCGTTGATCGCTCCATGACTGCTTAGAGATCCATTCCAGCGTGTCGAAGCCATCCGCGGCATCGTCCGCATAGACCCGATCGATACCCTCAGAACCATATCGGCCACGCGTGTCCTGATAGACGGCAGCGTAACCTCGCTGAGTGATGGCCTTCCAACCGCGCAGGATCGATCCATGCATTTCTTCGCCTTCGTTGGGCAGCCAACCCTTCGTGGGATCGAATATCGCCTCACCCTGGGGCATCGTGATGCCATAGGGCGTACGCTGAAGGATGACTGGAAACGCCGGTCCGCCGGACTTGGGCAGGAATACAAATGTGTTGAGCTTGACGCCGTCGCGCATCTCGACAAACGTCTGGAAACAATCCACGTTGTTTCCTTCGTCGAAATCACTCATTGGCTCACCCTTCTAAAATGCAATTTCCGGAAGGGAACATTACCGGGCGATTTATGGCGATACGAGTCCGGGCTCCTTTTTAAATAAATTCTTTTCCAAAACCGGCCGGGACCCTAATCAGGTGGACAGCTTTGCCAGGATCGCCCTATAACGCGGCAAAAGCGGATGAAGCGCGATGATACCGTTCACAAAAATGCATGGCATCGGCAACGATTGCGTCGTCATTGACGCACGCGTTGAGCCCTATGCGTTGCAGACAGATCAGATCAGGCTGATAGCCGACCGTCGGCGCGGTGTCGGATGCGATCAACTTGTTTTGATCGAACCGCCCCGAAATAGCCCCGCTGTCGGTTTCTTACGCTTTTACAATTCAGATGGTAGCGAGGCGGAAGCCTGTGGCAACGCAACCCGATGCATCGTATCGCGCCTTATGCAGGAAGAAGGATGCGATAAAATCGCGGTGGAAACCGTTGCGGGTGTATTGCCCGCGCATGTCGATGGACGCGGCCTCGTCGCCGTGGACATGGGACCGGCCCAGCTCGACTGGCGCGACATTCCCCTTAGCCGCGAAATGGATACGCTGCACCTAGATCTCTCAGCCGGACCACACCATGACGCCGTGGCCGTGGCGATCGGAAACCCGCACTGTATTTTCTTTGTCGATGATGCCGATGCGGTCGATCCCGCGGAACAGGGGCCAAATGTTGAGCACAGCCCGTTATTCCCAAATCGCACGAACGTGGAGTTCGTCGGCATCCTTGATAGGAATCGCGTTCGCATGCGCGTATGGGAAAGAGGTGCCGGCATCACCCAAGCTTGCGGTTCAGGTGCCTGTGCCGTCGCCGTCGCCGCGGCGCGGCGCGGTCTAACCGATCGTGAGGTCGAAGTCGTGCTTGATGGCGGATCCCTCTTTATCGATTGGCGTCCGGACAATCATGTCGTGATGAGCGGCCCTGTCGCCCTATCCTTTACCGGTGAACTAGACGAAATGGCGTCCGCCGCATGAAGACCGGTCCAGAAATCGTTACTTTTGGCTGCCGACTGAATGCCTTCGAATCCGTCGTGATGCGCGAAAAGGCGGCAGGGCTGGACCGTGCCATTATTTTCAATACCTGCGCTGTCACAAAGGAAGCCGAGCGGCAAGCCAGACAGGCCATTCGGCGGACCCGCCGTGAAAACCCGCACAAGCAGATCATCGTGACCGGTTGCGCCGCACAGATAAATGCCGACGCTTTCGCATCAATGCCCGAAGTCGACCGGGTCATTGGAAACGAGGAGAAAATGTCCGCGACCGCGTATCAATCGACGGCACCGATTCTTGTCGGTGACATCATGTCGGTTCGCGAAACCGCCGGCCATTTGATCGAAGGCTTCGAGGGTCGTGCCCGGGCCTTCGTACAAGTTCAGCAGGGTTGCGATCATCGCTGCACATTTTGCATCATTCCCTTTGGTCGCGGAAATAGTCGCTCCGTTCCGATCGGAGAAATTGTTAGCCAAGTCCGTGCCTTGGTCGAAAATGGGTATTCGGAAATCGTCCTCACGGGCGTGGACATTACGTCGTACGGCTCCGATTTACCTGGCCATCCCAGCTTGGGCCAGATGGCACGCCGATTACTCGCTCAAATTCCCGAATTGCCCAGGCTGCGTATATCCTCGATCGACTGCATCGAAATTGATCCCGACCTCATGCGCCTCATCGAGAACGAGCCGCGCCTAATGCCGCACCTGCACCTTTCCCTGCAAGCCGGCGACGACATGATCCTTAAACGCATGAAGCGGCGGCACAGCCGGGACGATGCAATCGCGCTCTGCGAGCGCATCCGGTCTTGCCGGCCGGACATCGCGTTGGGTGCCGACCTGATCGCGGGCTTTCCAACGGAAACAGAGGAAATGTTCCAGCGCTCGCTTGATTTGATCGACGAATGCGGCCTGGTCTGGCTGCATGTTTTCCCCTACTCCGCCCGTCCCGGAACGCCCGCGGCACGGATGCCGCAAATCGATGGTTCCGTCCGTCGCGAACGCGCGGGGCGTTTACGCCAAGCAGGAGAACAATCAGCGGCACGGTTTCTCGATAACCGAATCGGCACGGATGCTATTGTTCTCATCGAATCGAACGGTGGCGGCCGGACAGAGCATTATGCACCGATCCGGACAGAAGAGACGGTGCCCGACGGCCAGATAACAACACTGCGCGTGACGGGACGCATTGGCAACATCCTGACAGGACGATTAGCCGCATGAACACGTCAAGCTGGCTGGACCGCCTGAAGGCAGGCCTTTCCAAATCAACCTCGAAACTAACTGACGGCATTTCGGGGATCTTCCGAAAACGCAAGCTTGACGACGAAGCGCTGGAAGAACTTGAAGAGCTGTTGATTAGCGCCGATTTAGGCCCAACAACGGCATCAAAGCTGACAACGAACCTTGCCGCGACGCGGTTTGATAAGGAAGTTTCCGAAGAAGAAGTCCGCACCGCGCTTGCCGTCGATATTGCCGAAATTCTCGAACCGGTGGCAAAACCCCTGACAATCGATGCCCATCATAAACCGCATGTCATCCTTGTCGTCGGAGTCAACGGCAGCGGGAAAACAACGACCATCGGCAAACTGGCACAGCATTATTCAAAACAGGGCCAGAAGGTCATGCTCGCCGCGGGCGATACCTTTCGCGCCGCCGCCGTCGAGCAGCTTCAGATATGGGGCAATCGCGCGGGATGCCCGGTCATCACGGGCAAATCCGGCGGCGACGCGGCGGGCCTCGCCTATGACGCATTGCAAGCGGCGCTTGAGCAGAGAGTCGACATCCTGCTGATCGACACGGCGGGCCGCTTACAGAACAAATCGGACTTGATGGCCGGGTTGGAAAAGATAAGCCGCGTCCTCAAAAAGCTCGACGCTGGCGCACCGCATGACTGCGTCCTTGTCCTTGATGCAACGGTCGGCCAAAACGCCCATAGTCAGGTCGAGGTCTTCCGCGACATGGTCGCGGTCAGTGGATTGGTGGTCACGAAACTCGATGGGTCCGCCAAAGGCGGTGTGTTGGTTGCGCTAGCGGAGAAATTCGCCCTGCCCGTCCATGCGATCGGGGTTGGCGAGGGCGCCGAGGATTTGCGGGCATTCGACGCCAGCGTTTACGCACGTGACCTTATGGGCTTAGCCGAATAGTCAGCTACCATTTCTGTTCGGCCACGGAATCATCCGAATTGCCTTGTACCTGACTGGCAAGCAACCAATCATCGGCCTGCATAAAACGTGGCGCGAGAAACCTGTATGTTTCCCGCAACAGATCCGGCGCGGTGGCAGTGAGGGAACCTGTCTCCCGCTCCCAACCCTTTAGCAAATCACCCCAGGCTACCAATCGCTTGTAGACGGAATTCCTTGTGCCGCGGATAAACTCTTTTTGCGCGGTGATATTTTTCAGCACCGAAATGATTTCACCGGTCTGGCCGTCCGCCATATCGAATTCCTCGCCAAACTCGTCAACCGCGATTGCAATCAATTTCGCAACCGATGTAGAAGTATCGAGAATGCTTTGATTCTTTGCCGCTACGGCCCGCAACCGTTTGATTTTCTTCTGCATGGACAAGACATCACGGAATTGGTCGCGCAGCGATTCGATATACGCCAATTCCTCGGCCAGTTCCTCGATCAGATCGACGATTTTTTCGCCATCACTGGCTTCCATGCCAATTGCCTTCGCGGCCTCCTCGAATGCCTTGTTGATCTTTTCCTTCACATTCGGGTCATCGGCGATCTGCAACAATTGCTGTGGATCGGTAATCAGGTTTTCGTCCCCCGACACCCAAGATACCAGCTGCATGCATATGCGTTGTTTTGCAATGGTTCGATGGTCATTCGAAATTTCCCAGGACGCTTCACCCGACAGCAGTTCTGTCGGCAAATCATCCCCGGGCATGAGAACCTTCACGAAATCCAGCCCCGTCGCGACCAAGTCAAGCATTTGAGCATCACCGGATTCCTCTTCGATATTGAACTCGCGGCGAATCCCCTTGAACGGCAACATGACCTCCTCGCCACCTAAATTGAGGACGAAGACAGGTTCTTTCGTTTCATTTGATTTGCGAAAATACGACCCTTCCACGGCCGTGAAGAATTTTTGCTCGAAATTTACCGTATTTTCTTGATCGAAGCTCATCGCAGCAGCTCGTCCTTCGACTAAACACGCTTATCCGACGATACAGTTCCAAACCAAGGGCAAGGGCCCATGGCGTACTATTCCACCTACTAGTTTAGGAAAAAGGACTTAATTAGAATTTAACGGCGCGAACGAAAAGTCAGGGCGGCGTGGGTAAAGTTTTGACTCAAACCAAAATGTCGAGATAGAACCCTCGCGGCACATTCGTACGCGGTATTTCCGCGTCTAAGGCAAGGAGTTGCTCAAGACGTGCAAGAGCGCTTGTCAAATCGAACGGATCAAGCTTTGGTCGTCCTTGCCGTCGTATTTTGTTAACCAATGCAAGGGGCGCCTCGGACGTCGACGGCCGCGAGGAAGGAACACCCGCCCCTCCTTGCGAGGGCGAAGGAATAGTCGGGTCGTCTATCGACATGGATTGC
>JAJFJC010000375.1 GCA_021774385.1 Alphaproteobacteria bacterium | reverse complement strand
ATTCGGCGGAAAAGCGTATCTTGTCTCGCGAATGGAGGGCTACGACCGAGCGAGTTTCGATTATTTTCTCAACATCATCACGGCATTTCCGGCCGACTATCTTTTGCGGCCCGTCGCGGCCGCGGTGAACGCCCTTGGTGGATTTTTCAACTCGGGCCTTTTAGCGGGCCTCATGATATTCGGCGTGTTTCTTGGCCTGTTAGCGACGGCAAACCTTCGCGTCGCCTGCCTGTGCCTTTTTATTTTCCTCTATATCGCGGGTTATCCAGCTTTCCTTTTCCGCTCGCAAGATTATTTTCATCTTCTCTTCATCCCGTTTTTCTTCATCGGATATATCGCACAGCGGTCTTTAGAGCGCGCCGGACGTATCGTCCCGCCTCTATCCTTGCCACACAAATTTCCGGAATTTGGGGAGAAAACGCGCCTTCCGTCGATCACCGCGGCACGCTCGCTGGGATTTCCCATCGCCGCCTTGACCCTCGCGGTCACAACATTTGCGTTTGCACGGGCCATCCAGGATGCACAGCTCGAACCGGTCATTGATCAATTTTGGTCCGCGCCAACGCGTCAAATTGCCCACACCTTATCGCCAGGTCCCGACGGCGGGATGACCGTTACGATCAGACCTTTTGACTGCGATGAGGAGCAATGCATAAAAAAGGAACCGGGCGGCGCGCTACAGAGCGAGCACACCTATTTAATGGCCCGTTTCGACCGTGGACGATGCGACCGGAAAAGCGTGACACCGGAATTCAGCTACGGGTCCCATGATCAGAAGCATTTACAATTCGACTTTTCTAGAGCGGTGAAAATTCCGTTCGAAGACGCGCCGTCGGCAAAAATCTTCTTTTCGGTCTTTAGCGATCCCGGCAGCACGCTCAAGCACATCTCCCTCCCGGCCGCCGAAGCGGCCTGTCTGCAAGGCATTCATGCATTTCTAAAGAACACCGAGCCGCGTTATTTCCTTTTCATGGCTCTAACCGACAAGTGGCGGACCTGGCGGCGGCATATGATTTTATCGGCGGAAAAGTCATGGCGGATTGATAACGGACCCGAGGTATCCAAACGATAAAGCCGTTCCGTACAGAGGGTTCCGATTATCGGCCCTGGCCGTTTTTGGTATCCGGCCACAATCGTCTCTCGCTCTTGCCAAAGCGCAAATAGTGCGCACGCGCGCCATACACGCCGAGGCCACCAGCTTCGCCAAATTGAGGATGTGTTTTTACGTCGTGATGCCGTGACCAGTATATTTCAGCAAGAGCGCGTTCCTCGACCACGTTAGGGTAGGCGCTTTTCAAGTGGATATGCGCATCATTCCTCGACGCGTTGCGGCGTACCTCAAGCGCGAGCCAGCCACTGCTCACAAGGATCGTGGCGCAAACCAGCGTCGCAATAATATCAACAAAAGTGCGCCGCCAAGGTTTCACAATGCTAGGAACCTATCTGAGTAACAATTTGAAGGGATTTGTAAAATTCGTTCATCCCTGATCACCCAAAAAATTGATTCTCCGGCCGTGCGAGCCCCAGATTTTCGCGTAACGTTTTGCCTTCATACTCTTGGCGCAAAATTCCCCGGCGCTGCAGTTCCGGGACGACTTTTTCGACGAAGTCATCGAGGCCCGCCGGCAAATAGGGGAACATCACGGTGAAGCCGTCGCACGCATCGGCTTCCAGCCACGCCTCCATCTCATCCGCGATCGTTTGCGCCGTGCCAACGATGGAATGTCCGCCATAGCCGCCGAGCCGTTGGGCGAGTTGCCGCACGGTGAGGTTCTCACGTCGGCCAAGATTTATAGCGCGTTCCCGGCCACTCTTGCTTTGATTGCTTTCCGGTACATCGGGGAGTGGCGCATCGGGATCGAATTTCGAAGCGTCATGCCCCAAAGCAATGGAAAGCGCGGCCAGGGCGCTGTCCTCGTTTACCAGACTGTCGAGAAGCGCGCGCCGTTCCTTCGCTTCCTCCACGCTGTCGGCGACCACGACAAGGGCCGCGGGCATGATCTTCATGCCGTCAGGGTTTCGGCCAACTTTCGTCATGCGGCCCTTGATATCGGAATAAATCGCCTGGGCGTCTTCGATGGTTCCCGCGGAGGTGAAGACCATTTCCGCGGTTTCCGCCGCCAATTGCCGTCCCGCGTCCGAGGCGCCGGCTTGCACGATGAGCGGCCATCCCTGTACCGGCCGGCCGATGTTCAGCGGCCCACGCACCGAGAAAAATTCACCCTTGTGATCGAGCGTGTGCAACTTCGCAGGATCGAAATAGTCGCCGCTTTCGACATCGCGGATGAAGGCGTCATCGGCCCAGCTGTCCCACAATCCGGTGACCACATCGAAGAACTCGCGGGCACGGCGATACCGGTCGCCATGGTCCATCTGTTCGGTCATGCCAAAGTTGAGCGCGGCGTCCGGGTTCGAGGTCGTAACCAGATTCCACCCCGCGCGGCCGCCACTGATATGGTCAAGCGACGCAAAACGCCGGGCAATGAGATACGGTGTCTCGAACGTCGTCGACGCCGTCGCGATAAGGCCAAGATGCTTGGTCACCATCGACAATGCCGGCAGTAAGGTAAGCGGATCGAAGGACGTGACCGTGGCACTGCGTTTCAGCGCCTCGATCGGCATGTTGAGCACGGCCAGATGGTCGGCCATGAAGAAGGCGTCGAAGCGGCCGCGTTCCAGCGTTTTCGCGAAGGACACGATATGGTCCAGATTGAAATTCGCGTCCGGCGCGCCACCTGGATAGCGCCACCATGCCGTATGGATGCTGACGGGCCGCATGAAGGCGCCGAGATGGAGGCGGCGTTTGACCGTCATGAGTTATCTTCCCTAATAGATAGAATGAACCATATTGCGCACCGGCTACGCCGCCGCGTCGGCGGACTCCGCGCTCTCCGCGTGCCGCGCGAAGGCAGGCATCACCTCTTCGGCGAGCAACCGCATACCGCGTTTGCAGAAAGCTGGATCGTCCCATTCGTGCGCCATGGCGGTCAGCACGCCGAACGGGCCCGTTAAATCCCGCAGTGCGACCAGCTTATCGACAACCGTGGCGGGCGACCCAAAGGCGACTTGATATTCGGCGACTTCCTGCCAGCTCATTGAATCCGGATCCGGGTGGCCTTCCGGCGCAACGAACTTAGCAAGGCCGCGGGCGCGCAACGACGACAACAGATAGCGGAACCAGAAACTTAAGGGACCGTCCGGGTTCATGACATAGTCACGGGCCTCCTGGTCGCTGGGCGCGACGATGATGCTGCGCGAGACCCGCCAGATATCCGGGTCGGGTGCCCGCCCCGCCTGCTCGCAACCCTCGGCGTAGGCTTCCCAATGGCTGGCTGTGTAGCGCGGGTGCAGAAAGGCGGCGCCGGAAATAGGAATCCAACCATGTTCGCCGGCCATGCGTGCGCTCCCGGAACTCGGCGACATAATGGAAATCGCAATTGGAGGGTGGGGTTGCTGATAGGGCTTGATGAAAGCGCCGACACCATGCTCGACACGGTCGGTATTCTCGATTTTGACGTTCCAGTATTCTCCGTCACGGCTATAGGGTGGTTCGCCCGCCCAAATCGCCAAGATATGCTCGATCGATTCTTTGACCATCGCGCCGCGATCGGTATCACCGCCAACCTCGAAGAGTTCGACATCCGAAGACAGGCTGCCATTGCCGACCCCCATTTGAAAACGGCCGTGCGACAGATGATCGAACAGAGCGGCCTGTCCGGCAAGTTGCGCCGGGTGATGGTGCGGCAGGCAATAGACGCCCGGTCCCATCTTGATCCGCTTGGTCTCACCAATCAGCGTGGCGAGAAAGACCAGCGGGTCGGTTATCGGCTCCGAGGTCGCCGCCGTATGCTCACCGACCCACACCTCATCATAGCCAAGCTGGTCCGCCAGAATGACCGTTTCCCGATCATCCTCCAGAACCTTCGTTAGATTGTGTTTGGGATCATGAACCGGCTGCATGAAGATGCCTAGGCGCATCGAGAACTACTCCAACTAAAGACAAGGCCACCAATACGGCAATGTTACGCCAACCGCCTCACCACACCAAGGCGAGACCGCACCGGTCTCCCGGGCGCGCGCTATCGCCGCCTTGAGTTCCTACCGTCCGGGCCCGATAAAACCTTAGCAGGCAGCGTCTTCCCGGCGCGGCAATTTCCAGTTCGGCCGGATGAAATGACAGGTATAACCGTTCGGGATACGCGCCAAGTAGTCCTGATGTTCCGGTTCCGCGACCCAGAAATCTCCGGCCGGCTTGACCTCGGTCACAACCGAGCCCGGCCATAGGCCCGACGCGTCAACATCCGCGATGGTGCGCGCGGCCTCGGCCTTTTGCGCCTCGCTGACATAATAAATTCCCGACCGGTACGACATCCCCATATCGTTACCCTGCCGATTGGCCGTGGATGGATCATGTATCTGAAAGAAAAACTCCAATAGGTCCCGGAAGCTAATTAGGCTTGGATCGAATTCGATCTCAATGCCTTCCGCATGAGTGCCATGGTTGGGATAGGTCGCGTTCGGAACATCGCCGCCGGT
>JAJFJC010000374.1 GCA_021774385.1 Alphaproteobacteria bacterium | reverse complement strand
CAGTCGGTGAAGATACCGCGAATGAGTTGGTGAAACGTCTTGAGCCCCGGGTGCGGACGCTAAAAATTGGTCCCTACAACGATGCTTCAGCCGATATGGGACCTTTAATTACGGCGCAGGCCAAGCAACGGGTCGAGAATTATATCGACCAGGGCGTTGAAGCCGGTGCGGAGTTGGTTGTCGATGGTCGCGGCGCGACTTTGCAGGGATACGAGAACGGCAATTTTGTTGGCGGCACCTTGTTCGACCGCGTGACCACCGACATGTCGATTTACAAGGATGAAATCTTCGGCCCCGTCCTGTCCGTGGCGCGCGCCAATGATTTCGACGCGGCGGTGGCGATGGTGAATGGGCATGAATACGCCAACGGCGTTGCGATATTCACTCGCGACGGTGACGCCGCGCGCGCCTTCAGCGAGCAGGTTGATGTCGGCATGATCGGCGTTAATGTTCCGATCCCCGTGCCGATGGCGTTCCATCATTTCGGCGGTTCGAAGCGCTCCAAATTCGGCGATACCCAGATGCATGGTCCGCAATCAATTAATTTCTTCACCAAGATGAAGACGATCTCCGCCCGCTGGCCAAGCGGCATTCGCGAAGGCGCGCAGTTTACGATGCCGACGAACCGGTAGGACTCGACCGACGACGGCATTAGACGCGTCTAATGCCGTCGTTGTACATACCTTGGCTATCGACCCGCTTGTTATATTCGGCTATTGCGCGCTCGTTAGCTTTTAGCCATTCCTCCGCAGTCTCGACCTTCTGCTGAGCCGATGAGTGCGTTGGTTTCCGATTGTTTGTCATTTGAGCCTCAACCTTTAATCCGCGCGCTGGTCGGGTCGTAGAACGGTCGCAGGCTCGCAGTCGCCGGGACCCGTTCGCCGGCAACGTCGATTTCGAATGTGCCGGCGGACAGGTAGTCGGCGTTAACGCCCGCCGCGTGATGGACATAGCCCATGCCGACCGACGCGCCGAGCGTGTGCCCGTAGGCGGCCGAAGAGATGGCGCCGACCCGCTCGCCATCGCGGTAGATCGGTTCGTCGTGGTACATCAGCGGTTCGGGATCGTTGAGTTTGAAGAGCACTAAACGTTTCGGTGTTGGCTTGCCGCGCTGCGCTTCGATGGCGGCGCGGCCAATGAAGGCGGCATTTTTATTCCAGCCGACCGCGAAACCAAGACCGGCTTCGACCGGCGTATCGACGCCCGTGATATCGTGGCCCCAATGACGGTAGCCTTTTTCCGCGCGCAGTGAATCCATCGCGTGATAGCCGGCGGGCCGCAGGCCGAATGCCTGCCCGGCTTCCGTCAACGTTTCGTAAACATGGGCTGCGAATTCGGTCGGCACGTAAAGTTCCCAGCCTAACTCGCCGACATAGGTGATGCGCTGTGCCCGTACGCGGGCGTAGCCAATCTCGATTTCCTGGCTTGCCAGGAAGGGGAACGCCTCGTTGGACATGTTCTTGTTGCCGAGCGCGGTCAGCAGGTCGCGGGATTTCGGTCCCATGAGGCCGAGCATCGATACGCCTGATGTGACGTCGGTGACGATTACGAAACGATCGCCGATGCGCCGCGATAGCCAGGCGAAATCGTGTGTCGCGCCGGCGGCGGCCGTCACCACAATATATTTGTCCTCCGCCATCCGGGTGACCGTGAGATCCGCTTCGATGCCGCCCCTTTCATTGAGCCATTGTGTATAGACGGCACGGCCGGGCGGGACGGCGACATCGCCGGCGCAGACCTCTTGCAGTAACGCTTCCGCGTCGCGGCCTTGCACCAGGAACTTCGCGAAGGAAGCTTGATCGAACAGGGCTACTGCTTCCCGGGTGGCTTTATGCTCGGCAGCGGAATGCTCGAACCAGTTCTGCCGGCCCCAGGAATATTCGTATTCGGGCGCTGTTCCCTTGGCCCCAAACCAGTTCGGCCGTTCCCAGCCATTTAGGGTGCCGAAACAAGCCCCTTCCGCGGCTAGTTTTTCGTGCAGCGGAGAGCGGCGCGCACCGCGCGCGGTGTCCGGTTGCCGGAAGGGCCAATGCATGGCGTAGAGCAGGCCCACGGACTCGGTTGTCCGGTCGTGAAGATATTTGCGGTTGATTTGGAAGGGGTGGAAGCGAGCGATATCGATATCGTTGAGATCCATTGTCGGTGAGCCCTCGACGATCCATTCCGCCAACGCCATGCCGGCACCGCCCGCTGACTGAATCCCAACGGAATTGAATCCGGCGGCAACGAACAAACGGTCGACGGTTGGCGCCTCGCCCAGGATGTAACGGTTGTCCGGTGTGAAGCTCTCTGGTCCGACCAGAAGCTGCCGAACCTCGGCTTTGTCGAGACCGGGAATGCGCTGCAACCCGTTCTGTAAAAAGATATCGAACTGATCCCAATCTTCATCGAAGAGCTGAAACTCGAAACCATCGGGAATGCCGTCACTGCCCCAAGGTTTCGCGGTCGGTTCGAACCCACCAATGAGCAGCCCGCCGACTTCTTCCTTTATATAAATGTAACCGTCCATGTCGCGGATGACCGGTTGGCCGCGAACGACCCCTTCGAGCGGCCGGGTTACCATGTACATATGCTCCGCCGCGTGTAGCGGGACGGTAACGCCCAGAGGGCGCGCCAAATCACGGGTCCACATGCCGCCGCACAACACAACAAACTCCGCCGAAATTTCACCCTGATCGGTGCGTACACCCGTGGCCGCGCCATCGCGGGTCAAAATTTTGGAAACTTTTACACCCTCGGCAATTGTTGCGCCGCCGGCCCTCGCGCCTTTCGCCAAGGCTTGGGACGTATCTGTTGGGTTGGTCGTGCCGTCACCCGGCATCCAATAGGCGGCGGTCAGATCATCGGTGCGGAGCATTGGTGCCCGCTTCGTTACTTCATCAAACGATATCCGTTCGATCTCGACATCGAAGGCGGCGGCCATCGCGGCCTGCCGTTTCAGTTCTTCCTCGCGTTCGGGCGTACGGGCGAGGGAGATGCTGCCGGTTTGACGATATCCCGTCGCCTGGCCTGTTTCCGCTTCCAGTTTTTCGTACAGGTCCTTGGTGTACTTCGCCAAATTTGTTTGGCTATGGGTTGCGCGGAGTTGCGCCACTAACCCCGCAGCATGCCAAGTCGTGCCGCAGGAAATTTGACCCTGTTCGAGCAACAAGACGTCGGACCAGCCGAGTTTAGTCAGGTGATAAGCGACGCTGCATCCGGCGATACCGCCACCGACAATGACGACGCGCGTTTGCTTAGGCAATGGTTTGACCATGAACTCTGCTTCCTGTTTCAAAAACCTAATTCGTTATAACGATTACGTTGGATGGCGGCGAGCGCGCGTCAAATCTGGTTGGAAGGGTTAGTACTCTAGTTTAGGGTCCCCGCGATTCGACGGAGGAAGAATATGACAGCAGAGACCCATGAACCGTTCCTTCTAACACCGGGACCTCTAACGACATCGGCGACAACGAAACAGGCCATGCTTCGTGATTGGGGTTCTCGCGATGCCGCATTCATTCAGATTAATCGGGATGTCCGCAACCGGCTTGTAGAGCTAGCAGGTGGTGGCGATGCGTTCACCTGTGTCCCAGTGCAAGGCAGTGGCACCTTTGCGGTGGAAGCGATGATCGCGACGTTTTTACCGCGCGACGGCAAATTATTGATTTTGATCAATGGCGCGTATGGTCATCGAATTGCAAAGATTTGCGACTATCTGGGGCGCGACTACGTCATCTATGAAACCACCGAGGACACGCCGCCGGATCCAAGTGAAGTCGATTCCATGCTTGCGAATGATGTGTCGATTTCTCATGTCGCGGTCATTCATTGCGAAACCACGTCGGGAATTCTCAACCCCGTTGCCGAGATCGCTGCCGTCGTCGCGCGACGACAACGACGGTTATTGGTCGATTCGATGAGTGCATTCGGCGCTCTGGAAATCGATGTCGCGGGCCTCCCTTGCGACGCGCTCGCGGCGTCATCGAACAAGTGCATCGAAGGTGCACCGGGAATGGGTTTCGTGATTTGCCACACAGACGCGCTGGTCGAGACGAAAGGGAACGCGCATTCCCTCAGCCTCGATTTGGAGGATCAATGGAATGCCATGGAAAAGAATGCGCAATGGCGCTTTACGCCGCCGACGCATGTCGTCGCGGCCTTCCACCAAGCGCTTGCGGAACACGCGGACGAGGGCGGTATCGCCGGGCGCGGTAGGCGATATCGCCGCAATTGCGAAGTCCTGGTATCCGGAATGCGGGCGCTCGGCTTCAAGCCTCTTTTGCCCGACGCGTTGCAAGCGCCGATTATCGTTACCTTCCACATGCCCGCCGACCCCGGCTTTGATTTTCAAATTTTCTACGACCGGCTCGCGGAGAAAGGGTACGTGATCTATCCAGGGAAGCTCACCGTCGCGGACAGTTTCCGAATTGGCTGTATCGGCCGACTCGATGAGCAAGTTATGCGCGGCGCGTTGGGCGCTATCGGGGAAACACTCGAAGAAATGGGCATTCGGGAGTGCGGCCCGGCGGTGGCTTAAACGCAATGCACCAATCTGCTTTCTTGTCACCATTGATCGGCGTAAGCTGCGCGTTGTAACGGGTGGAGGAAGACGATGACCGGGACCCCTGTTTCCGTAAACGGAAGAGACTATGCATGGCCGCAAGTGCCGGTTGTTGTTGTCTGCGTCGACGGGTCGGAACCCGCCTATATGGATGAAGCGGTCGCGGCAGGCCGTATGCCATGGCTGGCGGGCGTGCGGCAAACCGGAACGAACCGCATCGCCAAATGCGTCGTGCCGAGTTTCACTAATCCCAATAACATTTCCATCGTGACCGGCACGCCACCGTCGGTCCACGGTATATCAGGGAATTTCTTTTTCGACCCGGCTACGGGTGAGGAAGTCATGATGAACGACCCGAAATTCATGCGCTGCGGCACGTTGCTTGCCGCTTTCGCGGATTCCGGCGCCAAGGTCGTCGTCGTAACGGCGAAGGACAAGCTTCGACGGCAGTTGGGCCATAAGCTCAACGGCGTCTGTTTTTCGTCGGAAAAGGCCGACGAAGTTACCGTGGCGGAAAATGGCATCGAAGGCGTTGTCGAAATGGTCGGCATGCCTGTGCCGTCGGTCTATAGTGCCGAATTGTCCGAGTTCATCTTCGCCGCCGGCGTGAAGATCATGGAACGGGACAGGCCTGACATCATGTATCTGTCGACGACCGATTATGTGCAGCACAAGCACGCCCCGGGAACCGCGAAGGCGAATGATTTTTACGCCATGATGGACAGCTATTGGGCGCAACTCGATACGCTGGGCTGCACTGTCGCGTTGACGGCGGATCACGGCATGAACGCGAAGCATGACCCCGATACCGGCGATGTGAATGTGATTTATCTTCAAGACCTTATGGATGATTGGCTCGGGGCCGGTGTCGCCCGCGTGATCTTGCCGATCACCGATCCGTATGTCGTCCATCACGGTGCGCTTGGTTCCTATGCAACGATTTATATCGGCGACGAAACGGCGCGTGGGAAGGTCGCGAAAAAATTTGCCGCGATGGACGGTGTGCTGGAGGTATTGAGCAACGAAGCCGCCTGTACCCGATTCGAGCTGCCATCTGAAAGGGTTGGCGACCTTGTCGTAACTGGTGAAAAGCACATGACGTTGGGCAGTAGCGCGGACAAACATGACTTGTCCGGCCTGACGGAACCGTTGCGCAGCCATGGCGGACCGACGGAACAGTCGGTGCCCTTGATCGTCAATCGGGCAACACGGTCCCTGGCCAAGGATGCGCCGCTGCGCAATTTCAGCGTGTTCGATGTCGCGTTGAACTATGCGGAAGCATCCATTCCGCAGCGCGGCGCCGCCGAATGATTCCGATTTTGTTTTAGTTTTGCGCTGGAATGCGCTAACGAGTGATGAATAAATCGCTCACAATGAATGAATAATCAGGGAGGATTATCATGGTACGTTTAGGGACCCTTACGATGGGGTTAATTGCAGGACTCGCCCTGTTTGGCGTGACACTTCAGCCGTTAACCGCCGAGGCAGCGGAGTGCCCACGCGGCACCCTCGATAAGCAATATTGTGACTATAACAATGATCTCGTTGCGGATTTGCCGGCCGACGAAAGCAAATGGATTGATCCGAGCACGATTATTTTCACCTATACGCCCGTTGAAGATCCCGCCGTATACGCCAAGGTATGGGATGGCTTCATCAAGCATATGTCGAAAGTGACGGGCAAGAAGGTCGTGTTCTTCCCGGTTCAGTCAAATGCCGCGCAGCTCGAAGCCATGCGCTCGGGCCGTCTCCATGTCGCGGGTTTCAATACAGGTTCCAATCCGATCGCGGTGAGCTGTGCTGGATTCGTGCCGTTTGCGATGATGGCCGCGAAGGATGGCTCGTTCGGTTACGAAATGGAAATCATCGTGCCGGCCGGCAGCGACATCAAATCCCCGGCTGATATCAAGGGCCGTACGATGACATTTACGTCGCCGACATCGAATTCCGGCAATAAGGCGCCGTCGGCCCTGATGAAGTCGGAGTTCGGCTTGGTGAAGGATAAGGACTTCAAGACGAATTTCTCCGGCAAGCACGATAATTCGATTCTTGGAATCGCGAATAAGGATTACGAAGCGGCGTCCATCGCCAATTCGGTATGGCGGCGTATGATCAAGCGTGGCGTCGTCAAGACCGAAGCGATCACGTCGATTTATAAATCGCAGACCTTCCCGACCACGGGCTATGGGCATGCCAATAACCTGCACCCCACGGTGGCGGCGAAGATCAAGCAGGCTTTCTTTACCTTCCAATGGGAAGGGTCGGCCTTGAAAAAGGAATTCAAGAAGGAAGACCGGTTCATCTCCATCACGCATAAGTTCGACTGGGATGTTATCCGCAAGATCGATACCGCTAACGGTATCAAATACACCTGCAAGTAGGGTGAATGCCTGACACGGGCCGGTGCATTCCACGCCGGCCCGCGATGGCAATCTAATCTAATTTACTGAAATTCGGCAGGGGCCGTCATGCTGCGCTTGGACACGCTGGTAAAGCAGTACAAGACCGGAGACTTGGCGCTGAAAGGGATCGATCTTGAGGTCCCGGACGGCCAAGTAATGGCTCTGATTGGGCCTTCCGGCGCCGGCAAATCGACGTTAATCCGCTGCGTCAATCGGCTGGTCGAACCGACGTCGGGGAAGGTTTCCCTAAACGATATGGAACTGACTACGCTGAGCCAGGGCCGACTGCGCAAGGTTCGGCGGCGCATTGGTATGATCTTCCAGGAATACGCGTTGGTCGAACGCCTGACGGTGATGGAGAATGTACTTACCGGCCGGCTCGGCTATGTCAGTTTTTGGCGCAGCTACTTTCGTAAATTTCCGCAATCGGATATCGACGAGGCGTTTCGGTTGCTGGCCCGCGTCGGGCTCGATCATATGGCCGATAAGCGCGCTGACGAATTATCAGGCGGGCAGCGCCAGCGTGTCGGCATCTGCCGTGCCCTGATCCAAGATCCGGAACTCTTGCTCGTCGATGAACCGACCGCCTCGCTCGACCCGAAGACCTCGCGGCAGATCATGCGCTTGATCCGTGAACTTTGCGCCGAGCGGAAGCTGTCCGCCATTATTAATATTCATGATGTCCTGCTGGCTCAAATGTTTGCCGAACGGATTGTCGGATTACAGCTGGGTGAAATCGTCTACGATGGCCCACCGGATGGGCTGACACCGGATGTGTTGACGCAAATTTATGGCGAAGAAGACTGGGAAGCGACGATCGAGAAAGTCGACGACGAAGATGAGGTCGAAGACGAGCTCATCGGTGTAGAGCCCGCGCTCGGTTCTGGTTAGGCGATGCCGTGACGCTTTCGCATCCAACGGAATCTTTAGTCGGTCGGCGCTGGAAACGGCCTCCCTTCATCGCCAATCCCATGCTCCGGTGGTGCCTTGCCTTGGGAGCGGCGATTTATCTTGCCGTTGCATTCGGCACCATGGAGGTCAATTGGTCGCGGGTCGCTGACGGTCTGCCTCGGGCACAGCGGTTTCTCTCATCTTTTTTCCCGCCGGACTTCACTTCTCGCGCCGAGGACATTTTCGACGGGATATTGGAAAGCCTCTGGATGACGGTGATTTCGACCGTTGTCGGGATCGCGATTTCGATCCCCGTCGGGCTGGGCGCGGCACGCAATCTTTCTCCGCGGCCGGTATATCTGTTCTCTCGCGCCGTCCTTGCTATATCGCGGACGTTCCCGGAAATCATCGTCGCGCTGTTCGCCGTCAAGCTGTTTGGTTTTGGTCCCTTCGCCGGTTTCCTCGCCTTGTCCCTGGGCACGATCGGGTTCTATGGCAAACTGCTGGCGGAAGATATCGAGGATATGGACCCGGTTCAGGCGGAGGCGGTGAAGGCGACCGGGTCTTCCTGGTTCCAATGGCTCAACTATGCGGTTCAGCCACAGGTCATGCCCCGTATGATCGGCCTTGGCATGTATCGTTTCGATATCAATTTCCGCGAATCCGCGGTGGTTGGAATCGTTGGCGGTGGCGGCATCGGCGCGACATTGCTGACGTCGTTCGACCGCTATGAATTCGACTCCTCTGCCGCGATCCTACTGATCATCATCGGCATTGTCATGGTGGTTGAATACAGCTCGGGCTATGTCCGGCGGTGGGTGCAGTAATGCCCGTGAACGAAAAAAATGGTCTAAAAGCCTGGCAGCGCCGCGACCGAAACAGCCAATTGCTGATTTGGGCCATACAATTCGCCGCGGTGGCGATCTTTGTCTATTGCTGGCAGCTAATTTCCGACAAGACGATTTGGATGTTCGTGACGGATGCGCCGCGGCAGGCAGCCGATATGGCGAGCCGTATGATCCCGCCGAAATGGGATTATCTGAGCACGTTGTGGATGCCTGTTTGGGACACGATCACGATCGCCACGCTCGGGACCTTGATGGCGATCGTAATGGCTTTTCCGATTGCGTTTCTGGCCGCCCGGAATACGACGCCAAGCAAGACCTTTATCCGCCCGATAGCCCTTTTTATTATCGTATCGTCGCGCTCGATCAACTCGCTTCTTTGGGCGCTGATGCTGGTGATGGTTATCGGACCCGGCGTATTCGCCGGCGTTCTCGCGATTGGGTTCCGCTCCATTGGGTTCTGCGCCAAGCTGCTTTACGAGGCGATCGAGGAAATCGACGAGACCCAGGTCGAAGCGGTAACCGCAACGGGCGCCAACGGCCCGCAAATATTGAATTATGGGATCGTGCCGCAGATTTTGCCGGCGTTCGCGGGCATTTCAGTGTTCCGCTGGGATATCAATATCCGTGAATCGACGGTATTGGGCCTCGTCGGCGCCGGTGGTATTGGCCTGCAATTGAACGCATCGATCAATACCGTGACCTGGACCCAGGTATCGGTGATCCTACTCGTGATTTTGGGGACGGTGATCGTCAGTGAATGGGTGTCGGCAAAGGTCCGCCACGCCATTATCTGACACGGGCTTACCGAAACGCGAGTAAGGCGTCGGCGAGTTCCACAAAGCCTTCGCCACTTTTCCGTTCCGTGACATAGGTTGGCGGTGCTTCAAGCCGGTCGGCGAATTCCAAAATGTTGGCGACGCCAACCGCGTGGTCAAAGAAGGCGAACATCGGTGCGTCATTCGGTGAATCGCCGACGAATACGAAGCTGTCCTGTGCTTCGTCCAAATTGGTGTCGAATTGCTCCGCGAAGAGGCGTTTTGTCATTGAAAGCTTATCGTATTCGCCGAACCAGCCATTGACGTGGATTGAGCTGATCTTTGCCTCCGCACCTGCGTCGTTGAATATAGCGACGATGCGCGCAACCTGATCCTCCGGCAACGGCGCGACATCCTCGCAAAAGTCGATGGCAAGGTCCGCCTCCCGGTAGGCTTGATCGGAGGCGACGGCGCAGCCCGGCACGTCAGCGATAATGCGATCGCGCAAGGCGTCAAGCCGGCGGCGGTTTTCGGACCGGGCGGTGTCATCGTGATGGAAGCGGGCGACCATACGTCGCCTGTCGCGATGATATCGGAAGTACAATGCGCCGTTTTCGCCGACAACGGCATCAACTGGCCACATTCGTGCAATATGATCGCACCAACCAGCCGGACGGCCGGTAATCGGGATGGTCGTGAAGCCAGCTTGTTTCAACGTTTCCAAAGCTGTATAGGCCTGAGCGGTAAGCCGCCCATCCGTGGTTATGGTGTCATCTATGTCGAACAGTACACCCAGTATTTTTCTTCTGGAATGTTCTGGAAATGTGTTGAGGGGCTGCAATGTCAGTAGCTCATTGTTCATAGTATCCGGTCAGGGTAGTCGGTAATGATCGTCTCCGCGCCCCATCGGAAAAGTTCTTCGGCCCTGGCGCGTTCATTGACCGTGTAGATCCGGAGCGGGTAACCGGCGCGGCGGATTTGTTCCGCATCGCGCGCGGTCAGGCGTCTATGCCCGCAATGCAGCGCGTTGCAATCGAGCGCCTGCAGGGAATTTGCCCAATCTTTGCCGGGCTGCGAAACAAGTAGCGCTCGCGCGATGTGGGGGGCGACGTCGCGGGCGGCCGCTAGTGATTCCGTGTTGAAGCTTGAGAGGATTGGCGCCGGTAGGACGCTTGGCCACTGCTCCCGTAACATTCTGGCGACGACGGACCCGGTTTCCGCTTCACGGCCGGGAGAGGGTTTGATCTCGACATTGGCGCCGAGCCCGAGCGAAGCAAGAAGGCGCAATGTTGCGTCCAATGTTGGTATTGGTTCGCCGGCGAATGCTTTGGCGAACCAACTGCCGGCATCGATCGAATAAAGATCGGCTAGGGACTTGCTATCGACCGGTCCGTCACTGTCCGTAGTCCGGTCCAACGTGTCGTCATGGATAAGTACTGGGGCTTTATCGGACGTCAGATGCACGTCGAACTCGACCCATGTTGCACCGAGCCGCGCGGCCGTTCGAAACGATTCCAGCGTATTCTCCGGGGCATGGCCGGCGGCACCGCGATGACCGATGACTCGTGGGGACTCCAACGAATTATCCTTTCTTTTCACGCCAGGCTTTCTGGCCGCGCAACATCCCTCACTTCAACGCGGCATGCAACCGCCGCACGTAAGGATGGCTAGAACGTTCATTGTATCCAATGCCGTGACCAATACGATGAATTGATCACGCGTTAGAACCGGATCGTGAGGCTTCCCATATAGGTGATATAAGAGGCCAACAAGAATGCGCCTTCGATACGGGAGACCCGCCAGCCGGAGATCATGATGGGCAGTAACACGATAGCGGACCCCAGCATGATCCATTGATCGATCGAGACGATGTGATCAGAAAAGGATAGCGGGCCGAACAGCGCACCGGCACCAAGCACGCCGAGGATATTGAATATATTGCTGCCAAGTACGTTGGCGATCGCGATGTCAGTGTGACGTCTGTAGGCGGCAACCAACGTGGCGGCGAGCTCAGGCAGGGAAGTCCCAAACGCGACCAATGTAAGCCCTATGGTCGATTGCGAAATTCCAGCGGCTTCGGCGACCGCAACCGCGGCTTCCACGAGGAGTGACGCACCATAGGCGAGACCGGCGAACCCACCGACAATGTAAATGGTGATCGTGACGGTTCGTTTAGGAATGCCGCTCGTTTCGTCGGCAACCTCTTCGTGCAGATCCGCGGCCGCGTCATGCTGGCGCGTATCGCGCATGTAACTCCACCACATGAAGGCTATGAGAAGCCCCAGCATCGTGGCGCCTTGCCACGCGATAATTCCCCCCGACAGGCCGAAACCGCAAAGCAGAATCGCCGTGAAAAGCATAAAGGCGCCATCGCGCCGAACCGCATGGGGATCGCAAATCAAGGGGCGGATCAATGCGCCCGCGCCGAGAATTAGTAATGTGTTTGCAATATTACTGCCGATAGCATTGCCCACGGCAATATCGGCGTTTCCGGATAAAACCGCCTGTATCGTAACGACAAGTTCCGGTGCGGAAGTTCCGAATCCCATAACGGTTAGACCGATAACCGCCGTCGATATGCGCGCCTTACGTGCCATTCCAATCGCACCGCGCAGCGCGAATTCACCGCCGAGTATCAACAGGGCCAAGCCGAGGACGAGAAAGAGGGCTTCCATGGATATTTGTCTACTCTGTTCCCACCCCTGGCGGAGGCTTGTTCTTCAAAAATAAAGGCCCGGTTCACGTTCAAATGGCGTGTTGGGGTGGATGTTCAAGAAGCCGTTACTGGCCAATATCTTGCTGGCGGGATTATGATCTGATTCGAAGGTATTCGATATGCTATCTTCGAGCGTTCGAATTCGCCGTGGCAATTTGATCCACTTAGTTTGGAGGTAACAGCATTTCGGCGACCGTCATATTGCTAAATTTATTGGGTGCGGTGGCGTTACTCTTATGGGGCATGCGCATGGTTCGCACCGGGGTTACGCGAGCCTATGGGGGTGGGTTGCGGCGTGTCCTCGAACGGCATTTGGGTAATCGATTTACTGCCTTCGCCGCCGGGTTAGGCGTTACCGCTGTATTACAAAGCAGTACCGCAACCTGCCTGATGACAGCGTCGTTCGCGGGGCGTGGGCTCGTTTCCGCGGCGCCGGCCTTGGCGATAATGCTGGGCGCGGATGTTGGGACGACCCTGGTTGCGCAAGTTTTCAGCTTCGATGTGTCGTGGATCTCACCGATTCTGATCGCGGTTGGGGTTGTTGTTTTTTATGCGACTTCTGGGAAGCGGTCCCGTAATCTGGGAAGAATTATACTCGGCCTTGGCTTGATGTTACTGGCATTGGGCCTGATCGTCGGCGGCTCCGCACCGATACGCGAATCGGAGACCGTTGGCATGATTCTATCCGCGCTCACCGGCGAACCTGTTCTGGCGGTTTTGGCCGCGGCACTTTTGACGTGGCTGGCGCATTCCAGTCTGGCGACAATCTTGCTGATTGTGTCGCTGGCAAGCACTGGTATTGCATCGCTCTCGCTTGCTTTCGCACTTGTTTTAGGCGCCAATCTTGGTGGCGCAATGCCGGCGATCTTGGCGACTCTCCGTGCCCCGCCGGAGGGGCGTCGAGTCGCGGTTGGCAATGCGGTTTTTAAGTTGGCCGGTGTTGTTCTGCTGCTACCGTTCCTTGGCGAGATCGCGCTGTGGCTTCCCAAGATCGAATCCGAGCCGGTCCGTCAGATCGTAAACTTTCATACCGCGTTTAATGTCGGTCTAGCGGTCTTGTTTATTGGGCTCACGGGTATTATTGGACGGCTTATGGAGCGGTTATTTCCGGAAGTGATTGCGGAGACCGACGACTCAACGCCGCGATATCTTGACACTTCGATGATATCGGAACCGACTGTGGCTCTTGCCTCCGCGGCGCGGGAGACGCTGCGCATGGGCGATACGCTGGAGAGAATGCTGGGGGACGTCATCGAGGTTTTTCGCTCCGGCGATAAATCGCGTATTTCCGATATCGCACTTATGGACGATACCGTTGACGATCTGCATGAAGCGATCAAGCTCTACCTCACCGAAATAAGCCGTGAGCCATTGGACGAAAGTGAGAGTCGGCGTTGTGCGGACATCATGTCGTTTACGACGAATTTGGAGCATGTCGGGGATATCATCGACAAGAATTTGCTCGAATTGGCATCGAAGAAACTCAAATATGATCTGCAGTTTTCCGAGGAAGGCCTGGCTGAAATTTCTGTATTGCATGGCCGTGTAGAGGAAAATTTGCAACTTGCCATGAATGTATTCGTAAGCGGCGACCGTGATTTGGCGCGAAAGCTTCTATCCGAAAAGGTGCATTTTCGGGATCTCGAACGCCAAGCCGGCGAACATCATCCTGAACGTCTTCGAAATGGTCTGCGCGAGAGTATTGAATCGTCGTCGTTACATTTGGATATCCTGCGCGACTTGAAACGAATCAACAGTCATTTAACATCGGTCGCCTATCCAATTTTGGAGCAAGCGGGGGAGTTGCGGGCATCGCGTTTGCGCAAACGTAAGCGGTCATCGGCTTAAATTAACGTGTGGAAGTGCCGGTATAATTGGTTGCAAGCGGCTCCATTTCGGGCGGTGTGTTTTTAAACGGCGCCGTATCCGCCAACCTATCGGTAAGTTCCGAAATCCTTGGGCAATCAAGGCGACCGAAGAACCCAGGCCGTTTGGCGCATCCGAAGGACCAGAATACGGCGAGTGACACGTCTGCTTGCGACATCGTTTCGCCGCTTAACCATTTGCCTGAGAGCTGATGATTTAACCAGCTAAAGCCATCTCCGATCTGTTTTTCACAAGCGTCGATCCAGGGCCGGTGCCATTTCTCCTTGGGTCGAAAATGACACTCGTAGAGGACGGAGACGAGCTTATCCATTATGCCCAATTCAATTGCGAGATGAGACAGTACCGTTCGCCGCGCGAAACCTTCAGTGGGAACCAAGGATTGTTCCGGCTCTACTAACGAATCGAGATAATCGAGGATAGCCGCGCTATCGAAGAGATGCTCCCCATCTTCAAGTTCCAAAACCGGGACGCGTGCGATCGGGTTGATTTTGGCTAAGGTCTGTTTCGTCTCTCCAAATGGTATCAGGCTGACATGCTCGTAAGGCAGGTCGTAGTGCTGCATCGTAATCGCGACACGACGTACGAAAGGGGAGGCATATCGGCCAATCAGGCGCATACTTCAATTCTCACACGAACTAAATCCCGCGCTTGCGCGGGTCCATAACCTGCGGTTTCGCGAATGGAGGAGTCTTCGTTGGTGGTACCGGAGGCGGGATGATCTCTATGTTGAGATTGCCGAGTTCTTCCAATGATTTCGGTGAGAACGGCGTCGTGATGACAACGGTCGATCCTCGTGTAATCGCGTCGTCGACGGCCTCTTCAAGTCGTTCCGCTAAATCTTGGCGCCAAGGAATGGCATAATAGCGGGGTTTTGGCGCATCGCCGAGTTGCAGCCAGAGATAAATCGATGCACCTTCCTCGAAGCTGACGGCGAGGATCGTTGCTTCCTCAGCATCGCGGTTGAACCATTCGAAGCTCATCGGCTTTGGTCGGCTGAGTAGTTCAATCAGTTCGATATAGCCCAGCGGCAGCATAAGAATCGCGGCGGCGAGGGCGACGACGCGAACCCGCGTGTTTTTCGGCGACCAAATTGCGATCGTTGCCAACAGGGCGAATAGAGCGACTGTGGCCGCGAACATATAGATTAGGTTTTCCACTACATCGGCTCCGTGATAAGGCGGCGGCGCAATGTCGTTACGCTGTCTTCGATAAGCTCGCCTTTGCTCGTTAGGCGGAACCGATAGGCGGTCTCTTCCTGGTGACGCCTCTTCAAGTTTATCTGTGTCGTAAGGATTTGTTTCGTCGCTTCCAGGTCCTTGCGAACGCTCACAACGATGGTAACCGGGACAACCATGCCTTTCGGCAAGGGACCATACATATGAACATTGACGATGTATTCGCCGGCGGGAATGCCACGGCTATAGGCGACTTCGTAGTTTTCGTTCGTTGCGTCACCCTCGACACCAAGGTCGTCGCGAAGCAGGTTAAAAACCTGGTTTCCCAAATTCCAAAAACCGACGGGCGTTGAATCCGGGCCCATGACCCATAGATCGACATCGACTTGCTGTTCGCTGGGCCAGTGCATTTCCACAATGACGTTGCCCGGCGCCTTGTGGTCCTGCGCTTCGACTTCAGACTTTTTGAGATGTGGCAGTAGCATCACCACCATGGCGACGAAACCGATCAGCGCGAGCAGAATAACATCGCGGAAAATCGTACCCGATGATTCCTCTTCGAAATCGTCAAGCTCGTTCACGGGCTTCTCCGAGCTCGATAATGGCACCGATCAGATTGACCGATCCGCTTGTCAGAATGCGATGATTGATGGTCAGCCAGACATAGAGGACCGCGCCGACGAGGGTCGTATAGAGCGCGACCGACATGCCGCTGATCAGGGTTGCGACCATATTGGCGACGCTTTCCACCTCACTCGCTGCTTTCGGATCGACCCCTGACAAGGCGATGATGAAGCCAATGACCGTGCCGATGAGGCCGAGAAAGACGAGGCCATTTGCCACCTGTCGGATGACCGCTACGCCGTTCGATAACTTCATACGCAACGCAGCGGCACCGAGCGAGCGACTCTCCGGTCCGCCGCCATAAACAGTATCAAGATATTTTGCCGCCCGTGATCCATCATGCGGTGCGCCGCTTCGAATGTCGTTGAGCTCTATGCTGGTACGCAAAACCCGCGCGCCGCAGGAGCAAAGGCCATAGAGGAATACGGCGAATATTCCTCCCGAAATCTCCAAGGTAATCGGGACGAAAATGCCGTCCATCCATCCCTGAATATACGCCGCCACGAGCAACGCGACCGCGACCATGTTAACCAGCACGAATCGTAGAAACAGAAGATATCGGTGCGGTTTTGAGATCAGTTCCATTTCTTTTCCGGCTCCAAAGCATTCACGCTAACATAATCACTGCGCGGCCATACCATATTCGTGGCAAATAACATATGTAGAGCTAATCAAGATATCGGGAACGTTGACATGGACGAAAGTTACGATGCAATCATTATCGGCGCCGGCATCATCGGATGTTGTGTGGCCTATGAGTTGGCCAAGCAAGGAAAACGGACACTAAACATTGATAAGCTTCCCGCGTCTGGTTATGGCTCGACCAGCGGGTCTTGCGCGATCATCCGGACACATTATTCGACCGTAGATGGCTGCGCGCTTGCTTATGAGGGCGTCTTCGTTTGGCGGGAATGGGCGGCGTATATCGGCGTCGAAGATGAACGGGGACTTGCCGATTATCACAACACCGGTTGCGTGGCTCTGCGGACGGAATCAAACGAGTTTCTGAAGCCGATGTGCGAGAGGTTGGATATCATCGGTATCCCATGGGAAGACTGGGACAGTAAAAAAATAAGCGAGCGGCTACCATTTTTCGATTTGCGCCGCTTTGCGCCGGCGAAACGGCCTGATGACGATGGATTTGGGCAGCCCGCCGGTGGGGCCGTTGATGGGGCGATCTTCTTTCCCGATGCGGGTTATGTCAGTGACCCGCAGCTCGCCACGCACAATGTCCAATGTGCGGTGGAAGCCGTTGGCGGGACGTTCCGGTTCAACGCTGAAGTCGCGGAAATTCGGCAGAAGGGGAACCGCGTCGCAGGAGTGGTGTTGGCGGATGGGAAACACATCGATGCGCCAGTTGTCGTCAATGTTGCCGGACCGCATTCGGCGCGAATTAACGGCATGGCGGGTGTGCTCGAGGATATGAATATCGAAACCAAAGCATTGCGTCAGGAAGTCGCTCACGTGCCGTCGCCGGAAGGTTTTGACTTTGAAAATTCTGGATTTGTTATCACGGACAGCGATGTCGCGAATTATTGCCGGCCCGAGGTCGGTAACCATATCCTGATTGGTAGCGAGGATCCCGAATGCGACGCGCGCGAATGGGTCGACCCAGATGATTACAATCGCGACTTTACGGATCAATGGACGACACAGGTCCATCGGCAGGCGCAGAGAATTCCGACGCTGCCGATCCCCAGCCGGATGCAGGGCGTCGTAGACCTCTACGATGTATCGGACGATTGGATTCCGATCTACGACCGTTCGAGCCTCGACGGTTTTTATATGGCGATCGGCAGCAGCGGAAACCAGTTCAAGAACGCGCCGGTGGCGGGCGCCATGATGGCGGAATTGATCCTCGCTTGCGAAGCGGGACACGACCATGACGCGGATCCGGTTCAATTCGAATTGACGCATATCGGCCGCACGATCGATATCGGCTTTTATTCCCGGCGCCGCGAGATCAACATGAACAGCAGCTTTTCGGTACTTGGTTGAACGCGGCATCATCGATAAGGGAGAGACATTATGCGTGTTACGACGCTTGACGATATTCCCCATGAGGATTTGGGCGAAGCGACGCCAATCGCCGGATGGACCGGTGGGTCGGTTTCCCGGTCGCGCCAAACCATTATTCCGGCGGGCGAGTCGGACAACTATAATTGCAGCGTCGTGAACTTCACGAAAGGATCGACGACCGGCTGGCATATTCATGACTGCGATCAAATTCTCGTCGTGACCTCGGGCTCCGGCATCGTCGCGACGGAAGACGAAGAGATCGAAATCAAGGTCGGCGATGTCGTCCATGTTAAAGCGGGCGAGAACCACTGGCACGGCGCCAAGTCGGATACGACCATGGGTCACATCACCGTGACCGTTACCGGCTCGAAAGCAACATTTCTATAGGTTGATTCAATCAATTAGGAGATTCGCGATGTTGCAAATCGGAATCATGCTTGCCATTGCCGCGGCGATATACTGGTGGCTGCCAATCGGTGTCGCGGTTTTCGTTGGGATAATTGTTTTCTTTCTCGTTGCCGCAAAGCTGCGCGATGCGGCAAACAAGGGCCGTCACATCATGATCGCGCGGAACGACGAAGACGAGGCGGAGCGCATTCGCAATCGCGACGCGACATTCATGTACGCCATGTGGGTCGGCTTAACGGTCGCGGAAACGACGCATGCCGATGGCGGCGCCTATATACATCATCCTGGCGGTAGTGACTTTGGCGGCGACATTGGTGGTGGTTTCGACGGCGGTGGTAGCGGCGGTGACGGTGGTGGTGGGATGTAGTGTTTCCCATTCTTTGAAAAACTAGTTCGCCGCACCATTCAGCTCATCTCTCACAATTCTTGCGCCATCGACCATTGCCTTAAGCTTGCCGAAAGCGATCTCGCGCGACAAATACTTCATTCCGCAATCGGGAGCGATGATGAGATCTTCGGGTGCTAGCACCTCCAAGCCCGCGCGGATTCTGTCTGCTATTTTATTCGGCGTTTCGATCGTTAAATCGCCAAGGTCAATGACGCCCAACATAACTTTTTTCGGCGCTAACGATCGCAATACGGAAAGGTCGAGGCGAGGCTGTGCGGCCTCGACGGAGACAATATCCACGTTGCAATCCGCGAGTTCCGAGAGAAAGGAATAGCCCGAGGGCTTTTGTGCGTTGGCACCGTGCACATGGGCATAGCCAAAACAAATGTGCAGAGCGATTTGGCATTCGACTCCTTCGATAGCGCGATTCACGGCTTTGACTCCGAATTCTCGCGCATATTCGGCACGTGCCTGCATGTAGGGTTCGTCTAACTGAACGATGTCAACGCCGGCGTTCGCAAGGTCCCGAATTTCTCCGTTCAACGCTTCGGCATAGGCCATTGCTAGGTGCTCGGCGTCTGGATAGTAGTCGTTTTGAGCCTGCTGGCTCATGGTGAAAGGACCCGGGACCGTTATCTTGATGGGTTTATCGGTATTGTGGCGAGTGAACGCTGCATCCGAAACTTCGATCGACCGAGCCCGCTTTATCGGGCCGACGACACGGGGGACCGGGTTGGGTTTGCCGGTGCGGTCAATCGCGGTGCCATGATTGTCGAGATCGATCCCGTCGAGCGCGTTGGCGACCCTGTTGGAATAGCTTTCGCGGCGCATTTCGCCGTCTCCGAGGATATCGATACCTGCGCGTTCTTGATCATGGAGCGCGATAAGGGTCGCGTCGTTCTGCGCTTCATGGAGAAAATTTTCCGGCACTCGCCAAATCTCCTTGGCGCGGACCCGTGGTGGTAACCGGCTACTTAAGTTGCCACGATCAATTAGCCAATCCGGCTGCGCATAGCTGCCGACGATCGTCGTTGGTAGAAATTGAAAATCCACGGTACCTCGCTCCTCTTATCCCTTGCCCAATAACGGCCTAACTTCCGCGGCGAACCAGTCGAGTTGCGTGTCTCGTTCTTCCGGTGTGCCAAGGAAATCCAAATTGATATGCCGTACACCGGCTTCGTGGAACTTCGAAATGGCTTCCGCAACATCCTCGGGCCGGCCGAGAGCCGCGTATTTCTTCGCGGGACGCCGAAAGTCCATCGCATAGCGTTTGCTGAGCAACTCGGTCGCCCTGTCCAAGGCGGTTTCGTAGCTGTTATCGATTTGGGCGAAGAGCAGGTGCGCGGTGCCAAAGGTGCCCACATCGCGCTTTGCTTTTTCGAAGGATGGCGCGATTTTGTCCAAGCTTTCCTTGAACATTTCGGGCGTAACGACATAAGAAATCCAGCCATCGCCGATTCGTCCGGTGCGCCGTAAGGCCGCTTCGGACCTGCCGCCGAACCAGATTGGCGGGCCGCTTGGCGTTGTCGTTGCGGGCTGCATATGCGTTTCGGGGAAAGAATAAAACTTGCCGTCATGCGATACCGGCTCGCCGCGCCACAATTTCCGAACCACCTCGACGCCTTCTTCGAGGCGTGCGCCGCGCTCGTTGTGCGGCACACCGCAGGCTTCGAATTCGCGGGGAAATTCGCCACCGACCCCAACCCCGAAGATAAACCTGCCGCCGGAAAGATGGTCGAGCGTGGCGGTTTGCTTGGCCACCGGCGTGGGGTGGCGCAGGGGCAGCAGATAGACGCCGGTACCAACGGTCAAACGGTCGCTACACGCGGCAATCTGGGCGAGCTGCAGGAACGGGTCGAGTATCGGCGTGGTGAAGGCGATATGATCACCGACCCAGACCGAGTCGAAGGCCAGGTCGTCGAGTTTCACCGTGATGGCCCTGGTCGCTTCGATCGTCGGGAACCGCGTCATCAATCCGTAATGGTAGGTCTCGCCAAGTGGCAGGTTCATTGCCGATGCTCCTTCTGTTTACGCGCGCTTTTCCCAACCATCGCGCGGTGACAGGCCGCGAGCAAATGGAAAATCAAAGCCCACACCAGTCAAGGTAAACCCAACATTACTCGATATAATGGCCGGGCTAACGATTGCGGCGATGCGGTTCGGCGAGCACCAGAGCCATCACATTATTGTAAGAGGCTTCTTTCTCGTTGTAATTGGTGTCAGAATAGCCGCTTACGGTAAAACGCCGTCGCCGAAGGGAAGCCCAGATATGCAACATAGTGTTTCGCTAGTTGCGCAAGCGAGTCTATGGATCGTCATTGTCGTGTTTGCCCTGATTATGCAGGTCATGCCGTTGCTCTTGATTCTGACCTTGTTCAACATTGCTATTGGTGTTTCGTCGACCGCGATGCTGATCATCATTCCGGTTTCGCTTTTTGGCATGCTGTTGGTTGCCTGCAGCGTCGCGGAACGCCGGCGTCGTCGGATGCTGCCCAAGCCGTTGCCAATACGCGCTGACAGACCACATCCCGATGAAGCGATGCGGCACACAGCGGCTTGCATGCTGCCTTATCTGCGCCGCAGCCGGTTTTTTTAGCGCGTAGAGTTTTAGCGCGTGCCGTACACGGTCAACGCGCGCAGGGTTACCGCACCACCACCATTTACCAATGCCACGCCGGCCCAGCTATCTCGGAAGCTGCTATCGGCAACGCGCATAATTTCGGCATCATCCACGAAAACGATCATTTCGCCGTCCCGCGCTCGTGTCCATTTGACAACGTGATTGGCGCCGTCGGTTAGCGTTGTTGTGCCGGCCGCGATGACGCGGGTATCTCTCGAACCGCGCCGTTGAAGTTGCAATCCCTCAATGGCGTCGTAAACGAGGAAATAGCCAATTGTGCGTCGCTGCCCCTGAAATACCGCCAGCGTTAACGGTCCCGCGGAAGCGTCCATGGCGATTGTCGCGGTTAGGGAAAATGCGTTTGAAATCGGTTCGTTGAGAAAGGCTTCGGCAGGTGTCGCTGGTTGCGCGACAGGAGTGGACGCCGGCGCGCTTGTTTCCTGTGATCCGCCTTGCTTCGGATTCAGTATTTGACCTAACAGCCTCAGTGCGATGTCCTCGCCACGTTCGCGTCGCGCTGGTTGTTCCGGAGCGGGTCGCGCCGCGACCGGGGCCTTGGGCGCAATCACATTGCTGTGCAAGCCTCCTTGCCAATCCATTTCGAAGCGGCCTGTGGCGACGGTCCAAACAGGGTTCAATGTGAAATTGCCATCGCTGAAATCCTCGTTCAATAACGCGATAGGCCAAGGGTTACCGTACCGGTTTGCCAGCGCACGAAGATCGTTAAGAAATTGCGGGTCGGCGGCACGGGCACGGGTGGCCTCATCGACGAGTCGACGCAGTTCCTCGGTCATGGTCTGTAACTGGTTCTGCTCGGTTTTCCATGTGCCGTAGCGTGGTTTGTCCGCCGCATCTGCGGCAAAAACCCACATACCAATGATTAGAGGCGCAAAAATATAATACCGCATAGCCGTTCCTTTGCCGTTGAGGATAGGTGTAACACTGTTCGAGATGAACTGTTGATTTATCTATCTCGGCGTTGCGTTACTTTAGGGTGGTTTTACTGGCGGCGGAATGCACGCGATTTTCGACCTTTCTCGTGCTTAAAATCAAAGGAGGGATGGCATGGCGCTTGATGAGCGAGGCCTCGAAATAACAACGGACAGTGATATCGCCGCAGCTCACGACACGACCGTATGGCGATCGCTAGAATATCGGGCGGATACCGCGGAGCATATGCAGAAAGTGCTCGATGCCAATCCGAAATTTGCCATGGGTCACTGCCTGAAAGGGCTATTGCTCACGGGGTTCCAATCGACCCGGATGCGGGATGCCGTTGGCGAATGCGTGGTAGCGGCTGAAGCGAATGCCGGGCACGCGACATGGCGGGAGAAAGCCAACATCGCCGCGTTGCGGGCCATGTATGAAGGCAACCGGCGAAAAGCTTGCGATATCTGGGACGACATCCTGGTTCATCACCCCACCGATTTGCTTGTACTGCGTCACCTCACCCATGCGCTATTTTGGAGTGGCCGCAGTTTCGAGATGCGTGAAGCGGTTGCCCGTGTCGTACGCGGGTGGGATGCGTCGGTCCCTGGATATGGGTTCGTGCTCGGTATGTATTCCTTTGGTCTCGAGGAGTCAGGCGAGTACGCGCGTGCCGAAGAGAAAGGCAAGCAAGCCGTCGCGATAAACCGCGATGATTTGTGGGCGGTACACTCCGTTGCCCACGTCCTGGAAATGCAGGGCCGGCTTAGCGATGGGATCGAATGGATGACCGAGTCGGGGCCGGATTGGGCCGACCGCAATCCTTTCAAGAGTCATCTGTGGTGGCATCTGGCGCTTTATCATCTGGAGCAGGGCGAGTTCGAGCGCGTCTTTAAATTATATGACCTCGCTGTGCGGACCGAAGGCTCGGATTTCTATATCGAGATACAGAATGCCGCCGCGATGCTGTGGCGCCTCGATTTTCTCGGCGTTGATGTCGGTGATCGTTGGTCGGAATTGGCCGATAGCTGCGAGACTCGGATTGGTGACATGGGCCTTGGCTTCACGACGACCCATGACATGATGGCATTGGCGATGGCGGGCCGCGACGATGCGGCCGGCCGGTTGATCTCCGCGCTGCGGGACTATGCCGGAAGCCACGATGATTACGCCTCGGAAACGATGCTGTCGGTGACGCTGCCGCTATGCGAGGCGATCCGCGCCTATGGCTGCAAGGAATATGACAAAGCGAGAGCAATTCTCTCGGATCGCCGGCATGACATTATCTTGAATGGGGCCAGCCACGCGCAGCGGGATGTTTTTGCACAAGCGTTGATCGAATCGGCATTACGCGGTGGTGAGACGGATTTGGCACGCGCGCTGCTTGCCGCAAGAGTCGAAGGCAAGCCGCATGGCCGTGGAAGCTGGCTAAAATATGGCGATGTATTAGAGAAGACAGGAAACTTGGATGACGCAGCGGCGGCGCGTGCTGAAGCCGCGAAATACAGCGTTCACTGAGGCATTATTCGGCGAGAAACGCTTTAACCGTGCCGAGAAATCCGTCGAGCTGATCGTGATGCACCCAATGACCGGCGTCGGCGAAATTTACGCAACGGGCATTTTGGAAATGCTTCACGCGGCCATCTTCTTCCGGGTCGCTGGCCCAGCTGTCGAGACCGCGCACAAGCAAGGTCGGGCAGGTGATGTTCGACCACAATTCCGCGCCTTCATCCGGCCCCATGCCGAAAGGGGTGTTGGCGCGCGTGTAGTTATCAAATTTCCAGCTATAGGTTCCGTCTTCGTTTTGGCTGGCACCATGGATCGTCAAATGGCGGGCCTGTTCCGGCGAGAGGTGGGGATTTTCATCCTGCATTCGGCGGAAGGCCTCCTCAATACTGGGGTATTTGCGCGGTGAACGACCCGATAGCTTGCGCAACGTATCGACCCAGTCGGTAACCCGTTCTTGTGTCGAACGGCCGGCGCGTTTGGCGACGACGTCCGGTGGCCAGCCCAATCCTTCTATGGCGACTAGTTTGGTGACGTTTTCAGGATATACGCCGGCATAGCGCAGGCTGATTGCGCCGCCTAGCGAGTGGCTGACGATTTTTACGGGCGTTAATGTGGTTTGGTGAAGAAGCTGGGCGATATCGTAGACATATTCCGATATCGAATAGCTGCCGCCAATCATCCATTGTGAATCGCCATGGCCTCGTAAATCGGGTGCGATGATGTGGTATTCGTCGCGCAGCGCTTCGGCAACCCAGTCCCAGTTGCGGCAATGATCGCGGCCGCCATGGACAAGCAATAGCGGCGGTGCTTCGGGATTGCCCCAATCGACATAGTGCAGCCGAAGCCGCTGAGAAAAGTAGGTATGGGACGCCGGTCCGGGTAGGGGAGCATGAGGCATTTCGCGAACTTTCGGTCTGATATGGGGAGCGATTTCTATCCGCTAGGCCTGTATAACGCCGCCTATTCGATGGCCGCAAGCGCCGCCTTCACCGTTTCGCATTTGTTGTGGAGGTGGCGTTTCAGTATTTCGGCCAAACGAGGCCCATCGCGTTCCGCGAGAGCCTCCAACATCTCCTCGTGTTCCCGTACAGCCTGCGCCCAGCGGCTTGCCGCAATGTTGGCCGTATAGCGCGCGCGCCGAATTCGGCCTGAGAGGTTCGTATAGGCTGCGGTCAGCGTGGGGTTCCGAGCTGCTTCGAGAATTTTTTCGTGGATCTGTTGGTTCAGCGAAAAGTATGGCGGGCGTTCTCCACGCGTATGATGCAAAACCATCTGATAGTGTAGGGCGCGAATTTCGGCGAGTACCGTCTCCGTTATGCGCGCGCAGGCGAGTTCGCCGGACAAGGCTTCCAGTGCACCCATGACAGGGAACAATTCGTCGACGTCGTCCGCCGTTAAACCGGCTACACGGGCGCCGCGATTGGGCGCCAGTTCAAGCAGGCCTTCCGATGCCAATACCTTCAACGCTTCGCGTAGAGGCGTCCGTGAGATGCCGAGTGTTTCGCATAACACTCTTTCCGGCAGACGGGAGCCGGGCGGGTAGGCCCCTTCGACGATCATGTCGCGGATGCGTTCCGTGACGACGTCATGCAATGAATGCCTCTCGATTGGCGCCATGGATTCGCTCATTGGCGGGTCTCCGTCAATGCGGATTCCAGGACGCGGGCGACATGCACGGCTTCGCGGCCCTCGCCGTCGAGAATTTGGTGACGGCAGCTCATGCCGTCGGCGACAAGAATTGTGTCGGCGCCAGCTTCGCGGACGGCCGGCAGCAATGACGCTTCCGCCATCTTCATGGAGACCTCATGGTTCTCCGCCCGGTAGCCGAAAGCGCCGGCCATGCCGCAACAGCTCGATTCGATGGTTTCGATGGCAAGTTCGGGTACCAGACGCAGCGTCGACTCGACGGCGTTCATCGTGGCAAATGCTTTTTGATGGCAGTGGCCATGCAGCAGGGCGCGGCGGAACGGCGTTTTTTGGAAGGTCAGCTTAAAACGTCCCGACGCCTGCTCCTTGGCGATGAACTCCTCGAACAACATCGCGGCTTCGGCGAGCCGGTTACTAGCCTCACCGGGAAGCATGGCCAAAGCTTCGTCTCGGAATGTAAACAAGCAGGACGGTTCCAGGCCGATGACGGGCATTCCCTTCGCTAAATAGGGTTCGAGTGCGGTCATGGTTCGCAGAATTTCGGTTCTTGCTTCATCGACCAGTCCGGAGGCGAGGAAGGTGCGGCCACAGCAAAGCGGCCGCTTGCCTGTCGGCGGCGCCGGCAAATGTATCCGATACCCCGCCGCCATGAGGACACTGACGGCGGCCCGCGCATTTTCAGGTTCGAACCATCTGTTGAATGTGTCGGCGAGGAACACGACAGGCGTTCCGTCGACGGGACCAACGGCTTCCGTACCCGCTTCGAAGGCATCATGTCGCCATTGTGGCAGGGTCCGTTTAGCACTGAATCCCAGTAGTTTTTCTGAGAGCGCCGCCAGTCCGGGTATCTTGTCGCGCAGGTTTAGGAGCGCCCCTATCTTGCTGGCGAAAGGCGCATATCGGGGTAAGTAAGATACGAGTCGGTCGTGCAGCGATACCCCGTGTTTTCTAATGTAATGGTACAGGAATTCGGTTTTCATCTTGGCCATATCGACGCCCGTTGGGCATTCCCGTTTACAGCCTTTGCACCCGACACAGAGCGACATGGTTTCATACATTTCCGGCGACGTGAACGCGTCGTCGCCGAGCTGTCCTGAGAGCGCCAGCCGAAGCGTGTTGGCGCGGCCGCGTGTCAAATGCTGCTCGTCGCCCGTCGCCCTGAAGGACGGGCACATCACGGCGGCATCGAACTTTCGGCAGGCGCCGTTGTTGTTGCACATCTCGACCGCGCCGCTGAAACCGCCCCAATCGGACCAGTCGAAGGCGGTCTCCATCGGTGGGGTGGTATAGCCGGGTTTGAAACGAAACAGGGACCGATCGTCCATTTTGGAAGGGTCGACGATTTTGCCTGGATTGAAGAGGATGTCCGGGTCGACGCGCTGCTTCACTTCGCGAAATGTATCCGTCATCCGTGTGCCGAACATCGCTTCGTGAAACTCGGAACGGACCAGTCCGTCGCCATGTTCGCCGGAATGCGAGCCCTTATATTCGCGGACGATTTCGAAAGCTTTCTCGGCGATATCGCGCATCGTCTTCGCGCCCGCTTCCTGCTTCAGATTCACGATCGGGCGGACATGCAGGCAGCCGACGGAAGCATGCGCGTACCAGGTGCCGGTTGTCCCGTGATCATGAAAAATCTTGGTTAGACGGTCGGTAAAATCGGCTAGGTCTTCGAGCCGTACCGCACAATCCTCGATAAAGGAGATCGGCTTGCCGTCGCCTTTCATCGACATCATGATGTTGAGGCCCGATTTTCGGACTTCCCAGATGGCTTTTTGAAAGCCTGGATCGGTTGCTTCCACCACGCCTCCCGGAAACCCGAGATCGGCCATTAATTGCACGAGGTCTTGCAGGCGGCGTAACAGGTCGTCACGATCCTCTCCCGCGAACTCGACCAACAAAACGGCTTCGGGCTCGCCCTTGACGAATTGGTCGACGGTTTGCCGGAATACGGGGATGTCGCGCGCTAGGTCGATCATCGTCCGGTCGACGAGTTCGACCGCAGCGGGGCCGAGCTTGACGATGTGCTGCGTCGTTTCCATCGCGGCATAGAATTTTGGAAAATGGCAAACCCCAAGCACTTTGTGCGTTGGTGTCTTGGCCAAGTCGAGCGTGATCTTCCTTGAGAACGCCAATGTACCTTCTGAACCAACGAGGAGGTGTGCCAGGTTCACCGGGGCGTTGCGTCCTTCCGCAACAAGGGCGTCTATATTGTAACCACCAACCCGACGCATCAGGTCCGGGAAGCGGGTCGCGATTTCCGCTTTTTCCCGATCCCCAATCGCAAGCATGTCCTTGATTAGTTTTGCCGCGCCCAGGCCATAACTTGAATTGTCTATGTCCGTGGGCAGGGGGCCGAAATGCATTTCCGATCCATCGGCGAGGATGGCGTCGATCTCCGCGACATTGTCGCGCATCGTGCCGTATACGATGGAACGCGCGCCGCAACTGTTGTTGCCCGTCATGCCGCCGATCGTGGCGCGGCTCGATGTCGATACGTCGACGGGGAACATCAGCCCGTGCGGCGCCAGTTCACGATTCAATTGATCCAGCACGACGCCGGGCTCAACGGTGACGCGGCGCGACGCGACGTCGAGTTCGACGATCCGGTTGAGGTGTTTGCTAACGTCGACGACGACGGCTTCGCCAATTGTTTGGCCGCATTGCGATGTGCCGCCACCACGCGGCAAAACCGGGACACCGGCATCGGCTGCGATTTGTATTGTTCGATGAATATCGGCCTCGCTCTTCGGGACGACAACGCCGATGGGTTCGATCTGGTAGTGTGATGCGTCGGTGCTGTATCGGCCACGACTGAAGGCGTCAAAGAGCACATTCCCTTCGATCTCACGCCGTAATCGCGCCGCAAGCGCGGAATCACCTATGGATGATCCGTTTGATTTCACGCTTCGTTGAGTGGATGTCATACGCCCCCCGCCAAATTTAGATGACCTGAATACAGCATACAAAATTGTATGCAAAATTCAACAATAGATATGAAATGGCTAAATAACGGCATAAAATGCCCTTGCGACATAAATTATTGTATGCAATATGCATGCTGAGAGAATGATCATGATAAGTAGAGGAGCGTGATATGGCACGAAGAGGTGGCCGACATTTCTTGCAGATTCCGGGGCCGACAAACGTACCCGACCAGGTTCTTCGTGCGATCGACAGCCCGACTATAGATCATCGGGGTCCCGACTTCGCAAAGATGGCGAAGGGTGTGCTGACAGATGTTCGCACTATTTTTAAGACCGAACAGCCGGTCGTTATCTACACCGCGTCAGGTACGGGTGCATGGGAAGCGGCTTTGGTGAATGCGTTATCGCCGGGCGACCGTGTCTTAATGTATGAAACGGGCCAGTTCTCGACATTATGGCGCAATCTTGCGGACCGGTTGGGATTGAAGCCCGAATTCATTTCGGGCGATTGGCGCCATGGCGCCGATGCCGCGGCGATCGAGGCGGTGTTGTCCGAAGACAAAGCCCATGAAATCAAGGCTGTTTGTGTCGTCCATAACGATACCTCGACCGGTATTACCTCGAATATACCCGCGGTCCGCAAGGCGATCGATGGTGTGGGGCATCCTGCCTTGCTGATGGTCGATGTGATCTCGTCTCTGGGTTCGATCGATTACCAGCACGACGAGTGGGGCGTCGACGTCACGGTTGGCGGATCGCAGAAGGGGCTGATGCTGCCACCTGGGCTCAGTTTCAATGCGGTCAGTGTGAAAGCTCGGGTTGCGGCGAAATCGTCCCGAATGACCCGGTCCTATTGGGATTGGGAGGAGATGATCCAAGCCAACGAAAATGGTGTGTTCCCCTATACGCCAGGTACGAATTTGCTCTTCGGTTTACGCGCGGCGATCGACATGCTGCATGACGAAGGGCTCGAAAACGTCTTTGCACGGCACGACCGGCACGCGGAAGCAACGCGGCGCGCCGTCAATATCTGGGGCCTTGAGGTGCTTTGCCTAAACCCAGAGGAGTATTCGAGCTCGCTTACCGCCGTGCTGATGCCCGAGGGCAATGACGCTGATGCATTTCGCAAAGTGGTGCTCGAGAACTTCGATATGTCGCTTGGCAACGGTTTGGGCAAGGTTGCGGGCAAGGTCTTCCGCATCG
>JAJFJC010000373.1 GCA_021774385.1 Alphaproteobacteria bacterium | reverse complement strand
CATGTTCAAGTTGCCGAAATGGTAATCCAGAAAGCCAAACGTCTTGTTGAACATAAACGAGATGTTGTCATTCTTCTGGATTCGATTACCCGGTTGGCGCGCGCCTACAACACGGTCGTACCGAGCTCGGGTAAGGTGCTGACCGGTGGCGTGGACGCCAATGCATTGCAGCGGCCGAAACGGTTCTTTGTAGCGGCCCGCAACATCGAGGAGGGTGGTTCTCTAACCATAATAGCGACCGCCCTGATTGATACCGGCAGCCGTATGGATGAGGTGATCTTCGAAGAATTCAAGGGTACGGGCAATGCTGAAATCGTGCTTGACCGCAAGCTGTCGGACAAACGCGTATTCCCGTCGATTGATATCACTAAATCTGGCACGCGAAAGGAAGAACTGATCGTCGACAAGGCGGCCTTAGGAAAGATGTGGATGCTGCGGCGCATTCTTAATCCGATGGGCGTTTCGGACGGCATGGAATTCTTACTGGAGAAATTAAAGCGGACGAAGAGCAATGATGAGTTCTTCGACTCGATGAACCAATAATGGTGCTATTCATTCCGATGATTAGTCCAGTGTTTTCAGCCGACCATTTTGGCATCTTGCGCTAGGGATAATATCTAAGTTTAGTAGCTGTTGTAATATCTACTACCAAATATTCCGAATATACGGTTAACAAACTTCAAATGCAGTTAACCTTGCGAATGACTCGAAATTAGCTTTTAAGCCTTGATTTGAGTTGATGACACTGTGTGATTGCGAAATTGCGGAAACGTGCTTCGGATCTCCGATAATCACATTACAGGGGTGAAACGTTATGTTTCACCCCTAATTGTCTCTGCTAAATCTCGATATCAGGGTAGAAAAATCGTCGAGCCTGTTGTCTTGCGTCCTTCGAGATCGCGGTGTGCCTGTTCCGCGTCTTTCAACGGATAGCGCTGATTGATTTCAATTTTCACGCCATTCTCGACGGCCGCGAATAGGTCATTTGCACTTGCGACAAGATCGTCGCGCTTGGCGGTATAGGTCATTAAGGTTGGGCGCGTAAAATACAGTGACCCTTTCGCGGCGAGCAATCCGGGATCGAAATCCTTGATGGGGCCGGATGCATTTCCAAATGATACCATCATGCCAAGGGGTGCAAGACAATCCAATGACCCGGGATAGGTATCGGCGCCTACGGAATCATAGACGACGGGGACGCCTTCGCCATTTGTGATTTCCTTCACCCGATAGACAAAGTTCTCACGGGTGTAAATGATCGTGTGATCGCAGCCATGTGCTTTTGCAAGTTCAGCTTTTTCGTCAGACCCAACCGTACCGATAACGGTGGCACCGAGCTGTTTCAGCCACTGGCAGGCAATCAATCCGACGCCGCCGGCCGCTGCGTGAAATAATATCGTTTCTCCCGCCTTCACGCGATAAGTCGAGCGAATTAGATACTGCGTCGTCATGCCTTGCAACATCATGGCGGCCGCTGTTTCATCATTAATAGAATTTGGTAGCTTTACCACGCGGTCGGCCGCCATGTTGCGTTCTTGGGTATAGGATCCCGGCGGACCGCTTGCATAGGCGACACGGTCTCCGACGGCGAGGTCAGTCACGCCATCACCCACGGCTTCGACGATACCTGCTGCTTCCATGCCAATACCCGACGGCATTTCAAGTGGATATAGACCGCTACGATGATAACAATCGATATAGTTTAGACCTATCGCGGTTTGTTTTAGTTTTACCTGGCCCGATCCGGGTGCGCCGACGTCGGTGCTTTCCCATTTCATTTCTTCGGGGCCGCCTTGATTCCGAATTACAATCGCGTGAGTCATGGGAAATTCCTGTCCTTTTCTATACCGCTAGTTAGTTCAGAGCCGCGTCGAAGGCAGCGGCTGTTCGAGTATGCGCCAGTTCCGCTGCCGCGGCATCATAGTGAATGCCGTCATTGCGGGTGAAGGCGTGATTGACGCCGGGATAGCTGTAAATCGTGACGTTTTCGTGGTTTCCTAGTTCGTTTTTGATCTTCTCCTGGGCTTCCTTGTTTACATATTCATCCTCTTCGGCGATGTGCAGCAATGTGGGGGCGGCAATGTTCACCGCCTGGTTAAGATAGTGGTCAATGCCGACACCGTAATAACCAATATTGCAGTCCGCGTCGGATTGGCTGGCCATTAAATAGGCAAGCAACCCGCCGAGACAGTAACCGACGGTTCCGGTTTTACCGGTACAGCCGTTGATACCCCGCAGGTGGGAAAGCGAACTGATAAGGTCTTCCATACCCTTGGCAACGTCGAAACCCTGATAAAGCTCGAAGGCGCGTTGCCATTCCGCATCCGTTTTATCCGTGAGTTGAATGCCTGGCTCCTGACGCCAAAAAATATCCGGCGAAAGCGCAAAATAACCTTGCGCCGCGAAGCTATCGCAATGCGCTCGCATATCGGCATTTATCCCAAAAATTTCTTGAATAACGAGGATGCCGGCACCGTTTCCGCTGGTCGGCGTCGCGAGATAGGTGGAAAAATCACCGTCGTCTCCGGAAATCGTGATGTCGGACATTAAGCGTCTCTCTGTCGAATTTCTTTGAGAATTACAAAAGGATATTCCCACATCGCGACATTGTCATCTTGGCTGCCAAGCGAACGGCAAACATGTTATGGTCGCGCGTGGTTTGAATTTATGGCTTCGCCTTAGCGGGTTGCCAGCTCCGCGCGCAGCTCTTCGGGTTTTGCCAGCGGTAGCGAACAAACCTGACCCTCGCAGACATAAGCCGTTGCCTTTTTGTCGAGTTGTCCTTTTCCAAATGCGGGATGCGATTGCGGAAGCGTTTCCGTCGGCGTGAAGACGCTGACAATACGGTTCGGCAAACTGTTATCGTAAATGACACGCAGTAAAGTATCTGTTTCGGCTTCGCCGCGGTGTCCGATAATTACGATCTGTACACCGTGCAAGATAAGATCGTTGCTATTTATGAGGGTCGCGAGGGGGAAGATATTACGGCTTAATTCGCCCGAAAAAGCAAAGATGATGCGGCGGGCACGTTCAAGAAATTGAACGTCGCCGGTTAAATAGAACAAGCGTCCAAAAACGCCTACGAGTGTACCGTTGCCCGCGGGGACAGCGTTATCGACCACGGATTTGGATTGCGCAATTAGGTTTGGAGTGTCGTCCGCGGCAAGAAAATAACCACCGTTTTTGGGGTCCCGATAGTGCTTTTCGACGATATTCGTCCATTCAATCGCCGCGTCTCTATAGGCGGTATCACCGGTCGCTTCATTCAGGGATAAAGCGGCACGGCTCATATTTGCGTAGTCATCAAGTGTTGCCGGATGGTTTGATTTTCCCGCCCGCCAGCTGTGCCGCAGCCTGCCGTCGACAGTCATGGTATTGCGTACGAAACTGAAAGCCCGCACCGCGGCGGCAATCCAATCTGGTTCTTCGAACGCCAAGCCGGCATTCACCAACGCCGCAATCATCATACCGTTCCAGTCTGCGAGTATCTTGTCGTCTTTTCCGGGTTGGACGCGTTTTCGACGGATATCGAGCAATGTCGCGCGGCATTTCGCAAGCATCTCTTCTCGCGCTGGCGGCCCTGGGCGTAGGGCATGCAATCGATTGAGAATATTGGTATTTTCCCAGTTTCCATCCACGGATACATCGTAGATTTCTTTAAACAATACTGCATTTTCGCCGAGTGTTTGATCGATCTCGGCTTCGGACCAAACGCAGAATTTACCTTCTTCGCCTTCGCTATCGGCATCGAGGGAACTGGCAAACCCACCTTCTGGGTCGGTCATATCGTTGAGAACCCAGTCGATGGTTTCGCCGACCCGCTCGCAGTACAGGGGATCCCTGGTTTCTTGCCATACAAGTGTCAGTAGATCGACGAGTTGTGCGTTATCGTAGAGCATTTTCTCGAAATGTGGCGCGAGCCAGCGATTATCGACGGAATAACGGGCAAAGCCGCCACGAAGATGATCATAAATTCCGCCTTGGCACATCTGATTGAGCGTTGTTAGGACCGCATCACGGTATTCTGGCCGCTGCGTTCGTTTCCAAGCTCGCCACAGTTGGTCGAAGAAGGATGGCTGCGGGAATTTCGGTGCACCGCCGACACCGCCATGCACCATATCGACTTCGCGGACTAACCGCTCTGCTGCGGCATTCATTGTCTCGATGGTAATATCGCCGCCCGGTTCGGCTTGCGAAAGGCTTTGCAATCCTTCTTTCATTGCATCGGTATTGTTTTTCACACGGTCCGGTTCGTCGCGGTAAACGTTGGCAATGCCTTGCAAGACCTGTGGGAAGCCCGGACGGCCGAATCGTGGAGTTGGGGGGAAATAGGTTCCACCCCAAAAAGGCTCGCCATCGTGATTTAAAAACACGGTTAGGGGCCAACCGCCTTGTTCTCCCAGCATTTGCAATGATGCTTGGTATATTGTGTCGATATCGGGCCGTTCTTCGCGGTCGACTTTGATATTAATGAACAATTCATTCATTACGGCCGCGATTTCAGGGTCCTCGAAACTTTCATGTGCCATCACATGGCACCAATGGCAGGCGGCATATCCGATTGATAGTAAAATTGGTTTACCGGTTGACTTGGCATCCTCGAAAGCGTCGTCACCCCATGGCCGCCAATGAACTGGATTATCCTGGTGCTGCAACAGATAGGGGCTAGTTTCGTCGGCAAGGCGGTTTTGTGTCATCAGCGGTTTACTCGCTCGGTGTCGATAATGCTTTCGGTGAAATAGAATGTTAGTAATCTTGTATGCCCGGCGACTGAGTCAACGGGTTCTTTGGTCTTAGATGATGGCAGGGGCTTCTACCATGAAAATAAATGTGGAAATTGATTGTACGCCAGAGGAAGCGCGAAAGTTTCTTGGGTTGCCGGATATCGCGGCGATGCAGGAATCCTTGATACAACAAATCGAGGCACAAATGGCGTCGTCGCTTAAGGAGATGGAACCAGCCGCTATGTTGAAAGCATGGTTGCCCGCGGGTCTAGAGGGGGTGGAACAAATGCAGAAGGCATTTTTTGCGCAGTTTGCTGGTGGTAAGAGCGACAAGTAACCGTCCAATATGAATGTGGCGGATGCGGCGCGCATGAAAGACACAATTTTTGCGTTGTCCAGTGCCGTGGGGCGGTCCGGTCTCGCGGTAATCCGCGTGTCCGGGCCGGCCGCGAGCACGGTGCTGTCTACTCTGTCAGGCCGGGTATTGCCGCCGCCGCGGCGGGCGTCACGGGTTCATTTGCGTAATCCCAATTCGGGTGCGGCGCTTGATGACGGTATCGCCATCTGGTTTCAAGGTCCCGGGAGCTATACAGGAGAAGACGTCGTTGAATTTCAAGTGCATGGCGGCGTCGCGGTGGTTTCCGCGATTCTTGATTCATTGACTGATATGCCTGGTTTGCGGTTGGCCGAGCCTGGCGAGTTTACACGGCGCGCCTTCTTGTCCGGAAAGATCGATTTGACGGAAGCCGAAGGTTTGATCGATTTGATTGACGCCGAGACCGAGGCACAGCGGCGTCAGGCATTACGTCAAGCAGACGGTGCGCTTGGTCGTCTATACACAGGTTGGCGTACTCGTTTGATTGGCTTGTTGGCTCACTATGAGGCGTCAATAGACTTTATCGAAGAACCTCTGCCGGAGGATCTCGAAGTCGTAGTGCGGCGCGGTATATTGTGTATTCAGAAATCTATCCTATTACATTTAGATGACAACCGGCGGGGCGAGCGGTTAAGGGAAGGCGTATATATTGTGATTCTGGGTGCGCCAAACGTTGGTAAATCGAGCCTACTTAATCTGCTGTCTCGGCGGGACGCGGCTATTGTTTCATCTAAAGCTGGGACGACAAGAGATGTCGTGGAAGTAAGATTGGACCTGGAGGGGTTTCCGGTCACCGTGGCGGATACGGCAGGTCTACGCGAGAGCGATGATGAGGTCGAAATAGAGGGCGTTCGTCGCGCCCGGGATAGGGCATTGCGGGCCGACTTGAAGCTTGTCTTGTTTGATGCGTCGGCAGCGCCAGATTCGGCGTCGCTCGCGATGATTGATTCCGAGACAATTGCTGTTTTCAATAAATCTGATTTGGGGGCGGCGCCCGTTGCGTTACTGGCGCAGGCCGGGGCGGCCGCAACCTGTGCAATCTCGGTTAAAGACGGCTTGGGTATCGAACCCTTTCTTGCGACTCTCTCTAATCTTGTTGCGGCGCGGATGGGGCAGACAAATGCACCTATAATAACGCGCTCACGCCATCGGGCCGCATTGCAGGAATGTTCCGAGGCGTTGCGGCGCGCTTCTGAAGCGAGTGATACAGAACTTTCTGCAGAGGATCTTCGGCTCGCCGTGCGGTCCCTCGGTACGATAACGGGCGTTGTCGATGTAGAAGACCTGCTCGATGTGATATTTCGAGATTTCTGCATCGGAAAGTAATGTTTCACGTGAAACAATTGGGCAAGTGGTTGCTTTACTTGGGATAAGGGCAACACTAGATTACCCGGCATGTCACACTGGGATGTCATCATTGTAGGGGGGGGGCACGCGGGTTGCGAAGCAGCCGCCGCGGCATCGCGTTTAGGCGCGAAAACGCTACTGGTGACGCACAAGCTTTCAACGATAGGAGAGATGTCCTGCAACCCGGCGATCGGTGGTCTGGGGAAGGGGCACTTGGTTCGCGAAATAGATGCGCTAGACGGTGTTATGGCGCGCGTTGCCGATCAGGCCGGCATTCAGTTCAGAATGTTGAACCGTAGCAAGGGGCCGGCGGTACGCGGACCTCGCGCGCAGGCGGATCGCCGACTATATCGCGAGGCCATGCAACAGGCGCTTGCGCGGCAGGAGAACCTCGAAATTCGGTCCGCCGGGATTGAAGATATCGCTCTCGATAATAAGAACCGTGTCATTGGCGTCATTACCGCAACCGGCGATACGTTGTTTGCGCCAGCAATCGTCCTGACGACCGGTACTTTTCTCTCCGGCATGATCCATATCGGCGAGGAAAAAAGACCGGCAGGCCGTGTCGGAGATGAAGCGTCCTACGGTCTTTCGCGTACGCTTCATCGATTTGGCTTTGAACTGGGCCGGCTGAAGACGGGAACGCCGCCACGGCTTGATGGAAAAACGATCGATTGGTCGGAACTTCAAATTCAACCTGGTGATCCCGATCCCATACCGTTTTCCTATTTGACCGACAAGATTACCGTACCGCAGATTAATTGCCATATGACTCATACCTCGAAAGAGGGGCACGACCTTATACGCGCCAATCTCGATAGGGCGCCGATTTACTCCGGGCAAATTGATGGAACGGGTCCGCGTTATTGCCCTTCGATTGAGGACAAAGTTGTCCGGTTCGCGGACAAAGTCAGCCACCAGATATTTTTGGAACCCGAAGGTCTTGATGACGACACGGTTTATCCGAATGGAATTTCGACGTCGCTGCCCCGCGACGTCCAACAAGCCTTGCTTGAAACCATTCCAGGCCTAGAAAAGGCACGGATGGTCCGACCTGGCTATGCCATAGAATATGATTTTGTCGACCCCCGTGCACTCCATCCGTCATTGGAAACAAAAAAGATTCCCGGGTTGTTTTTTGCCGGTCAGATCAATGGCACCACGGGTTATGAGGAAGCGGCGGCGCAGGGTCTCATGGCCGGTTTGAATGCTGCGTTGTTGGTGGGCCAGCAAACGCCGTTGGTATTGGATCGGGCGGAGGGATATATCGGTGTTTTGATTGATGATTTGGTTACAAAAGGTACGAATGAGCCCTACCGTATGTTTACATCGCGTGCCGAGTATAGGCTTCGGCTCCGTGCGGATAACGCGGATCAAAGGCTTAGCCCGATTGGTGCGAAGCTAGGGTGCTTATCGCCAACGCGATTGTCTGCATGGACCGATAAAGAGCAAAGCCTTGGCAACGCGCGTGCGATGGCTCGGGCGTTGAAAGCAAGCCCGACGGTCGTTAATCGCCACGGATTTAAGATCAAACAAGATGGTGTCATTCGCGATGTAATCGATCTCCTTGGGTTTCCGGAAATCAGTTTGCTGGGTCTTTCCAAGATTTGGCCCGAGCTGGGCACGCTTCGTCCCGATATTGCGGAACAGCTGACCATTGACGGATTATATCAAGGATATATGGCGCGACAGGACGCGGATATCGAAGCCTATCGGCGTGACGATCAACTAATTTTACCGAACGACCTTGATTACGGCGCGGTTGGCAGCCTTTCGGCTGAAGTACGGCAAAAGTTGGAAATTGCGCGTCCCAGAACGCTAGGCGCGGCGGCTCGTATTTCTGGTGTAACGCCGGCAGCGACAGTCGCGCTTCTTCGTTATGT
>JAJFJC010000372.1 GCA_021774385.1 Alphaproteobacteria bacterium | reverse complement strand
GGCAGTACCGCTTCAACCGCCACACCGGCGTCAGCCTCGAACCGCGTGGTCTCATCGCCGATTACGATCCATCCTCGGATCGGTTGACCGTTCATCAATCGCATCAAACGCCGCATCAGCAGCAAGACCTTTACGCCCGGCTGCTGGAAATTCCAGAACAAAATGTCCGGGTGATCTGTCCGGATGTCGGGGGCGCATTTGGGTTAAAGCATCATCTTTATCCGGACGAGATGGCGGCTTGTGCGATATCGAAGCTTCTCGGCCGGCCGGTGAAATTCATCGCCGACCGGCTTGAGTCGTTCCTGGCCGATATTCATTGCCGCGATCATACGGTAACCGCACGCATGGCGTTTACCGTAGACGGCGACATCATCGGCCTGGACGTCGACGACCTTTTTCACGCCGGTGCCTATTCGCAATATCCACGATCCAGTATCGCGGAAGGCAATCAGATCATTCGTCTCTGCGGCATTCCCTATCGGCACGCGCATTATCGCGCCAAGGTTCGTATGGCGTATTTGAACAAAGCGCTGCTCGGTCACATTCGATCGGTTGGCCATCCGATAGCCTGCGCGGTGACCGAACAGCTCGTCGATTTGGGCGCGAAGCAGCTTGGGCTCGATCCCGTGGCGATGCGCCGGCGGGCCTATTTGCGGGACGAGGATTTTCCCACGACGTCATCGGGCGGTATTGCGCTGGAACGCTTGTCATTTCACGGATGCCTGGATCGTGCCTTGGAGCGGATCGATATCGACGCCTTCCGCCGGGAGCAAGAACAGCTTCGAGAGCGAGGCATTTATCGTGGGATCGGTTTCGCGACCTTCGTCGATCTGACGTCGATTGGTCCTGAATATTACGGCGAGGGCGGTCAGCATATCAGTGCACAGGAAACCTGCCTGCTGCGGCTTGAGGCGTCCGGCGGTATCCGCTGCTACACTGGCGCGACGGACCAGGGGCAGGGCATCGATACCGGCATCCAACAGGTCGTCGCGGGGATCGTTGGCGTCCCCGTGGACGACGTCAAGGTGAATAGCGGTGATAGCGAGCTGTGCCCGGTCGGCGGTGGGTCGTGGGGTTCGCGCGGCGCAGCGTTGGCCGGCGAAGCCGCGTTACGCGCCGGGCGCGAATTGCGGTCGAATATCCTCAATATTGCGGGCGTGTTGTTGCAGAAACCATCGGATTCATTGGATATCCGCGAAGGCGCGGTCGTCGATGCGGCGAGCGGCGTAGCCCATATGAGCCTTTCCGAAGTTGCCGAAGTTGGACATTTCAAACCCTATATAATTCCCGATGACTTATCGTCGGATTTGACCGTTACCGGACGCTACGCCAGCCGCGACCGAATGTTCCTGCCGGCGAATGGGCTGCATGTCGCAATACTCGATGTCGATACGGATACTGGTCTGATCGCGTTTCTGCGCTATCTGGTGGTGCATGACTGCGGCCGTATTCTCAATCCCATGCTGGTCGAGGAACAAATTCGAGGCGGCGTCGTGCAAGGGATCGGTGGCGCGCTGTACGAAGAGTTCATCTACGATGAGGATGGATATTTGTGCAACGGCACGATGGCCGATTATCTTGTGCCGATGGCGGCGGAGATGCCGGATATTGAAGTCGAACATCTGGAAACGCCGACAGCGACCTCGGAGTTGGGCGCAAAAGGCGCCGGTGAGGCGGGGACGACAGGCGCCATGGGCGCGGTGCTGAATGCCGTAAATGATGCGCTGACGCCGTTCGATGTTATCTTGGGCGAAATGCCGTTGACGCCGCCACGCATACTGCGTGCGCTCGGCAAAATTTAATCCGCTTCCTAGGCCAAGGAGAAATTTCCATGAAAATTGCCGTTCCTGATCTGATTTCGAATTCCTATTTCCCGGCGGTTGCGGCGGTCGAGTTGGGCTTCTTCAAGGAAGAAGGCCTCGATATGGAACTCGTCCACTATTTCCCCGTCAATAAGTGCTGTGAGTTGATGCGCGACGGCGAATTCGACCTCGTGGCGGGGTCGGCCCATAGCGCGTTGGCGGCCTATCCGAACTGGGAGGGCGCCAAGCTTATGGCCACGCTGGCGCAGGGTATGTACTGGCTGCTGGTGGTGCGCGCGGATCTCGATGTCGAGTATGGTGATATCAGCGCGGTCAAGGGGAAGTATATCGCGGCGGCGCCTTTCGTTGAGCTTGGCTTGAAGCGCATGCTGGCCGACGCGGGCCTCGATCTCGAGCGCGATAAAATCAAGGTCGCCCCAGCGCCGGGCAAGATCGAACAAGGCGTATCGTTCGGCGTGGCGGCGGCGAACTCCCTCGCCAAGGGCGAAGTCGATGCCTTCTGGGCCAATGGCATGGGCGCGGAGACGGCTGTGCGGGCCGGTGTGGGCAAGGTCCTAGTCGATATCCGTCGTGGCGACGAACCTAAGAAAGCGTTCAACTATACCTGCCCGGCACTGATCGGTTCCGATGCGTTGATCGAGCGCGATCCCGAAGCGGCCGCGGCGGCGGTGCGGGCTATCGTGAAAACCCAAAAGGCTATCCGAGAAGATTTGTCGCTGGTGACCGAGGTCGGCAAGAGGCTGTTTCCCGCATCGGATGCCGAAGCCATCGCCGAAGTCGTCGCGCGCGATTTACCCTATTACGATGCGTCGATATCCGAAGAGTTTGTATTGGGTATGAACGAGTTCATGACGGATCTTGGATGGTTGGACGGGCCTGTGCCCTACGAGAAGGTCGTCGCGACGCAATTCAGCGATTTGTGGAAGGGCTGACATGAGGCATTTACTCGATCTGGTCTTTGTTTCGGAAAGTGGGTCTAGTAAGGAAACTGTCGAGGTCACCGATTTAATCATTGGTGGATGGACAGGACGGGATAAGGCGAAGCTGGAAGAGCATATCGTTGAGCTGGAAGCCATCGGTGTCGCCCGCCCGGTGTCGACACCCTGTTTCTATCGCGTCGGAGCGAACCTGTTGACGACAGCGGACCGCATCCAGACGGTTGGCGCCGGTAGCAGCGGCGAAGCGGAATATTTCCTGCTAAAGCGCGACGACGGATATTGGGTCGGGCTCGGATCGGATCACACTGACCGCGAAGTGGAGGCGTACAATGTTTCCGTTTCGAAACAATGCTGCCCGAAACCGATCGCATCGACTCTGTGGCGGCACGACGAACTGGCGGGACATTGGGATCAACTGGTGCTGCGATCATTCCGCGTCGACGGTACGGAAAGGACATTGTACCAGGAAGGGGCGGTGTCGGCGATGATCGATCCGTTCGACCTTGCCGCGCAGTACGCGGCGGAGGTTGCACCGTTGGCTTCGGGCCAGGCAATGTTCGGCGGCACGCTGCCGGTCATCGGCGAACTCATGGGGGCCGCTCGATTCGAGCTCGAGTTGGAGGACCCGGTGCTGGGCCGCAAGATATCGCACGGCTACGACGTGTCGACGTTACCGAATATTGGATAGGAGCGAGGGTAATGGGTAAAGGTAAACCGCATATCGAATTCACGAAGTTGAACATGGACGAGGGCTGGGAGGTGCCGCCGGGCTACCCCGAAGGGATCAAGCAGAAAGTTCTGACTTCCGACCTTGATGAAGAGGGAAAATCCGGCAGCCGAACCCGATTGCTCCGCTTCGATCCCGGGGCATTCTCAACCGAACCCTTTGTGCATGATCATTGGGAAGAGGTTTATCTGGTCAGCGGCGTCCTGACCGTCGGCAATGACGCCAATGGCGAGGGTGGTGAGCCGTTTCCCGCGCCGACCTATGCTTGCCGGCCGCCGGGCGCCCATCACGGGCCCTTCAAATCGGAGGAAGGCTGCCTATTGTACGAGTTGCACTACTATTACGACGCCGACGCGTAGTGCATTAGGAGAGCTGGCGGTACTGGCCTTTGTAGAAAACCAGAGGCGGTTCATCGTCGCCAAATTCAACCTCCTCCACCCGCGCAACAACGATGACATGGTCGCCGCATTCCAGTTGCGACTGTTTCGTACACAGGAGCACCGCGTGATTCGGTTCGATGATCGGTGCCGAGTTTGAGCCTTCGCGATAGGAGACGCCGCGCCACTTGTCGGGACCGGTCTTGGCGAATTGATTGGAGAGATCTTGCTGATCCTCGCGCAGGACGTTTAAGGCGAAATGGTCGGTCTTCAACAGGGTCTCGAATTCGGTCAGCGAGTCGGCGATGCAGAAGGACACCAAGGGCGGGTCGAGCGATACGGATGAGAAGGAGTTGATCGTGACGCCGATCAGGCCCTCGGCGCCACCGGCGCTGGTCATGACCATTACGCCGGTTGCGAAGCAGCCGAGCGCGTTGCGAAATTCCCTTGGGTCTAGGCCAGAATCGGCTGTGTTTGCATTGTCCATTTGAGATCTAGGGTCCCTCTATCCACGATACCGTACTAATATAAACGTCAGTGCAGCATAAAATAGCGCTTCGGACAGGGTATTTCCAAATCGCGACCCGATAAGGTGTTTAATTCGGTGCGCGCGATGAAGTTTCTTCGCAAGAAAGGCAGTCAATGTCGGCAATGCAATCAAAAGGTCCCGCACTCAAGGATGAGCGCTTTTCTGGTGGTCTTCGAACCGGCGCGCAATTTCTAGAAGCGATTCGGAATGACGGTCGCCGGGTCTTCATCGATGGTGAAGAAGTGTCCGATGTAACATCGCATCCCGCTTTTGCCGAACCCGCCAAGACGATTGCGACGCTTTTTGATATCGCCCACGATCCGGAGAACCGGAACCTCATGACCTACGCATCGCCGATGTCCGGTGAGCCGGTCAACCGGATTTGGCAAATGCCTTATTCCGCTGAAGATCTGAATTTGCGCCGCGCCGCGATCGCGCGCTGGTCGGAGGAAAGCCTCGGTTATATGGGACGGACGCCGGATCACGTGGCTGGTTTCTTCGTCGGCTACGCGGCGGAGCCGCAGGTTTTGGCGAAAGACGGCAATGAGCGGTTCGCAGATAATGCGGTGCGGATCTACGAGTTCCTGCGCGACAACGATGTCTATATCACCTACACGATTGTCCCACCGCAAATCGACCGTTCTAAGCCAGCGCACCAGCAAAATCCGCCGGACCTTTATTGCGGTGTGGTCGAGGAGCGCGACGATGGGGTGGTTATCCGCGGTGCCCAGATGCTGGGAACCGGGTCTGTGTTCTCCGATTATATACACCAAAGTACGATCCATCCGATGCGTCCCGGTGACGAAAACCACGCCATATCGTTGATCGTGCCGAGCAACGCGCCGGGCGTGAAAATCTATTCGCGTCGGTCCTATGCCCGCGCGGCGTCCAGCATGTATGACTATCCGCTGGCGACCCGCTTCGACGAAACGGATTCGCTGGTTGTCTATGACAATGTATTCGTGCCGTGGGAACACATCTTCGTATACAAGAATCTGGAGATATGCGGCGATCAATGGTTCAAAACGCCGGCCCATATCCTCGGCAACAATCAGGCACAGATCCGCTTCATCACCAAGTTGCGCTTTCTGACCGGTTTGGCGCAGCGCATTACGAAGATGAACGGGATAAACGGCATGCCGCCCGTACAGGGACAGATCGCCGATATCGCGGTTCAGGCGGCCATGTATGAAGGGCTTATGGACGGTCAAATCGCGAAGGCGGCGCCGAACCAGAACGGCGTTTATGTACCGCATCCGCAGACCCATTATGCGGCGATGGTGCTGCAATCGCGCCTTTACCCTGAAATACTCGAAGTGCTGCGCGAACTCACCGGTGGCGGCATGATCCAGCTACCGTCCAATGTCGCGGATTTCGACGCGCCGGAAATGGGTGACGATATCCGGCGCTACGTCCAATCGCCTGATTGGCCCGCTGAGGAAAGGGTGAAGCTGTTGAAGCTGGCCTGGGACGCCGTCGGTTCCGAGTTCGCCAGCCGCCATGCGCAGTACGAAAAATTCTACGCCGGCGCGCCGTTCATCGTGAAAAACCGCTTCATGTGGAACTACGATTTCGACACCAGCGAGGCCCTCGTCGACAAGGCTCTATCAGGGTACGACATGAAGGGGCGCGTGGAGGACTAATACCCCGGATACTCAGCCGGGTGGATCTGCTGGAACGATTTGATCGCTTTGGAATGATTGACGCAAACCGCGACTATTCGGCCGCCATATTCTTGGGCGCGCCCCAGCGATAGGTAAACACTTCGTCGTCCAGATCAATGGCGGGAAACTCGTTCTTCTCGCGCCAATAATCCTGGGTGTGTTGCCACTCCCGCTTGTCGCCACGACGTGGCAGGATCGCTAACGCGCGTCGTAGATAGTTCGGGTTGAAATCGTTTTCGTCCATCCAGTCGAACAACGGCATATCCTGGTCTTCCGGCCTAAGCGTCGGGGTAATGCTCTTGGCACCCGTCTCGCCCATGTGATTGAGCAAACGGCAGACGAAAGCGGCAATCAACTCGCTGCGCAGCGTCCAACTTGCGCGGAAATAGCCGAACACCCAGGCGAGGTTGGGCACGCCCGTGAACATCATGCCGCGATAGGTCACGGTGTCGTGGAAGTCGAGCGGTTTACCATCCATGGAAAAGGCGATATCACCCATGATGTTCATGTTAAAGCCGGTCGCGGTAACAATGATGTCGGCTTCCAGGGTCTCGCCGGATTTCAGTAGAATGCCGGCCTCGGTAAAGCGGTCGATCTCGTCGGTGACGACCGATGCCTTGCCGGCGGCAATTCCCTCGAACAGGTCGGCATCGGGTACGAAGGCGATGCGCTGCCGCCAAGGGCGGTAGGGCGGTGTGAAGTGTTTGTCGACATCGTAGTCGGGCCCGAGCAGCTTGCGGATTTGTCCGAGCAACTCTTCTTTCACTGCTTCTGGCTCCGCGAAGCATCGGTCCGTGAAGGCGGCCTGATCGAACATGATCTTTTTTCGGGTAATCTCGTGCACCACGCTTTCGTCGATCTGCAGCTCGCGCAAGGTCTCGGCGATGTCGATCGCGTTGCGGCCAGTACGGAAAAAGGTCGGCGTGCGCTGTAGCATGGTGACGTGTGCCGCGGTTTCGGCCATGGCTGGTACAACTGTCGCCGCCGTCGCCCCGGAGCCGATGACGAGAACGTTCTTTCCAGCATAATCGATGTCTTCCGGCCAGTTCTCCGGGTGTGCGATCCGGCCCTTGAAATCCGCCATGCCGTCCCATTCGGGTGTGTAGCCTTCGTGGTGGCGGTAATAGCCCTGGCACATCCACAGGAAATCGGCGCTGATATGGACCCGTTCATTTGTATCGTTGCGGACGGCCTCGATGGTCCAAAGGCTTTCTTCGTGGGACCAATCGGCTTTCAGGATTCTGTGGCCGTAACGGATGTATTGCGACAGGTCGTTTTCCTCAATCACCTCGCCCATATAGGACAAGATCTCCTCCGCCGTCGCGATTGGCGGTCCGACCCAAGGCTTGAAGCCGTAACCGAAGGTGTGGAGGTCGCTGTCCGAGCGAATACCCGGCGACCGGTGGGTCCACCAGGTGCCGCCGAAGCTTTCTTCGGTCTCCAAAATGACGAAGCGAGTCTCCGGGCATTGTTGGCGCAGATGGTATGCGCCGGCGACCCCGGAAATTCCGGCCCCGACGATCAGAACGTCGAAATGCTCGACCGGTAGCTTTTCGCCAGTGCGCTCCGCGGTTGTCTGTTGCTTCGCCATGGTCCTGCGTTCCTTCAAATCGAATAGGCTGATTCCTAAAGAATAAGCGCTCCAATGGCGATCCTACAAGTCGGCTGCGGCACCATTACGCACCGCTCTTACCCCTAATATCCAACGTAGTCGCCAGGGCGTTTCTCCTTGAAGGCATTGATCGCTTCGGGGTGATCGACACCCGCGCGGGCGATGGCGATGTGGGAGCTAATGAGATCGAAGGCGGTTGCCATGTCGGTTCCAAGGCCCTGATACACGGCACGCTTGATAAGTTTGACCGAGTTGGGCGGCATCGAGGCGATGCGGGTCGCGATCTTTCGGGTCTCTTCGATCAATTCGCCATCTGCGTAAACATGATTGACGAGGCCGATTTCAAGCGCCGTATCGGCATCGATGAAATCCGCCGTCAGGAGCAGTTCCAACGCCCGCGCCGCCCCGACGAGCCGGGGCAGGAAATAGGCACCGCCACCGCCGGGCAACAGGCCAATCTTGGCGTAGGTTTCAGCGAACCGCGCCGACTTTGCCGCAACCCGGAAGTCGCAGGCGAGCGCCAGGTCCAGCCCTCCGCCCGTCGCGACACCGTTTAGGGCCGCGATGATCGGTTTCTCGAATCGCGCCAGCCGTTTCGGGAAAGCCTGCACCTCTTTCCAGATGCGATTCTTGGTGACATGCGGCCGGCTATCGGTAGCATCGCCCATGGTGCTGATGTCGCCGCCGGTGCAAAAGCCGCGCCCCGCGCCGGTCAGGATTACCGCGCGGACATCGTCCCGTTCATCGCAGTCGTCTAACGCCGCAACGAGCCCTTCCAGCATGTCGTTGGTAAAGGCATTGAGCTTCGCGGGACGGTTCAGGGTTAAGGTCGCAATGTTGTCACTGACATCAAATAACAAGTTCTTAGCCATGGGGATTTCCTCGGTTTTTGAAATATTCTAGCTGGAGCCGTCGGTCTTTACCCGTTGGCCCATCAGCTTTTCGCCGGTTTCGAAATAGCGCCCGGTCACGGCCAATATCGCTTCTTCCGCGTTTTCTTCGGTCCAGGCGGACAGGGGATAGCCGTGCCAGGGTTCCTGCAGGTTAAGTTCCGGCAGGCCCATTTTTTCCCATCGCTTGATCGCGTCTTCCATGAAATCCTGACGGGGCAGGGAGACAGGCAGATAGGGGTGTTCGCGGCAGGCATTGATCAGCAGCGCCGACGCCCCCTGGCCATCGGGATAAACCTCGTCCGGGGATGGCGGAATCGAGGGGTCGAGCCGGGGAACCTTGCCGCGGATAATTTCGGCGTCGCGATGCGGCTGCATGCTGTAGGACAGGGCCCACAGGATTGAGTCCATCGAGTCTGGATCAACGTCTGAGTCTACGGCGATGAAAATCTTGCCGAGCGAGGCGTCGAAGGCCGCCGCCGCGCGCAGCGCCTGCCAGGGCTGTCCGATGGCCGGATTGTCGAGCTGAATGACGAACATCATGTTGCAGCTCGCCATCTCATGACACGCGACCTTGGTCACCGACGGGATATTGCAGGCGCCTTTTAGGTGATTGAGGTAAATCGCATCGAAAGCGACCTTGCGGATGACGCTGCTTTCGCTTGGCGGATACTCGCTGATGATCCCCTGGCAGATCGGTTGGTCGCGATGAGTGATGGCGGTAACCTCGAAAACTTTTTCCATCTTACGCGGACCGAGATAACCGCTCGCCTCGCCAAAGGGGGCTTCCGGTTCCAGAATATCGGTGCGGATGCGGCCCTCAATGACGATCTCCGCGCCGGCTGGAACCATGCCATCGAACGTCTCGGCCGGGACGACGTCGATCGGTGCGCCATTCAAGGCGCCGGCCAAACCATATTCGTCGACGCCGTACGGCACCTTGCTGGCCGCCGCCATCAGGAGCGCTGGTATGCCGCCGATAATAATAGCGCCTTCCAGATGCTTGCCCATGCGCCTTGCCTTGTCCCACTGGATGGCGAGGTGCTGGGTCGGGACATCGGTGGCGCAGCCGATCCGGTCCGGCGCCTTGATCATGCCGCGATAGATCCCGAGATTGTAGTCGCCATTCTCGGGGTCACGGGTGACCCACGCGCCAGCGGTGATGTAAGGCGCGGGATCGAAACCCGGGGTTGAGATCAGGTGTGGAAACATGCCCACGCCGTCGCCGAGGTCCGGTGCCCGGATGATATTCTGCTTCACCGGTGCTTGATCCTTGTCGACGATTTTCGGCGGCAAATGGTTCCCTTGCGCATGGGCCCAATGTGCACCGATACCGTCTTCCTCGACTCCGAGCGCCGCGGCATAAACCGCGCGCGAACTGCCCAATGCACCGAGGACAACCGACGAATCAAAATTATAGTTTCGGGAATCGGTGACATTGCGGAACCAGAAGGCTTTGCGCTGGGGTTCCGGCAAACCGCGAAACTGCAAGCGGACCAAGGGGACCAATTCGGTGTCCTTGTTCATTGGTTCGTCGATCACTTGCAGCAAATCCCGGCGGGAAAGCTCATCGATGTATTCGCGCAAATCCTGGTACGGCATCGTCTATCTCCCTGCGGACGTGTCGAGGGTGCATATCACACGGCAATTTTGTCCTCTCGGTTTCATTGAGTACCATATTGGACGAGGTAAAGCCGCAAGCTGGAGGCAGATTCATGGCACGCCCGATTTTTCGTACCGCACTGTGCGACATACTCGATATCGAATACCCGATACTGCTCGCGGGCATGGGTTCGCGGGGCAAAGCAACGCCGCCTGCTCTTGTCGCCGCCGTTTCGGAAGCCGGTGGCATGGGGGTCGTCGGTGGGTCGGGTCTTGTTCCAGAGGAACTGCGTGAGACTATTAGGGAAACCCGCAAACTAACTGACAAACCGATTGGTGTTGACCTTATTCTCCCTGCCAAGGTTGCAGGCGGTGCTGGGGCAACGCGGTCCGACGTACGTGCCAAACTGAAGGCGGATTTTCCCGAACATGTTGCCTTTGTCGAAGGCTTGATGGCGCAGCATGGTTTGACCTCGGTTGACCTGGACAATGAGTTCGTTGTTGCGAGTACGACCGGCGCGGGTGGCGAGACTCCAGGATCCAACACGAAGAACATGATCCAGCAGCAGGTCGACGTGATTATGGAAGAAAATGTGCAGATGTTTGCGGCCGGGTTAGGCGACCCGTCCTGGGTGGTGCCGATGGCGCGGGAGAAAGGCATGGCCGTAATGGGGTTGGTTGGTTCGCCGCGTAATGCCGTGCGGCAATTGGATGCCGGTGTCGATATCGTCGTGGCGCAGGGCTATGAGGCCGGTGGCCATACCGGCAAGATTGCGAATTTCCCCCTTATACCTCAAGTCGTTGATGCGGTTGCACCGAAACCCGTTGTGGCAGCAGGTGGTATCGCCGATGGGCGCGGCGTTGCGGCGGCTCTTTCCCTCGGTGCGGTTGGCGCCTGGGTTGGTACGGCCTTTCTGGTCGCGGAGGAATGCAATATCGATCCCGTTCACAAACAGCAAATTCTGGACGGCGAGTCGCGGGATTTCGAGATCAGCCGGACCTATACGGGCAAAACGGCGCGTATGTTCAGAAATGCTGTCGTCGAAGCCTGGACCGATGCGGATCTTGATCCGCTGCCGATGCCCTACCAGAAGATTCTCATGGATGATTTCAACGCGTCGGCGCGTGCTGCCGGTAAGCTCGACGTTCATAGCAATCCCGCGGGGCAAGCGGCCGGGCTGTTACACGAAAGCCGGCCCGCCGCGGCGATCATGCAGGATTTGGTAACCGGCGCGCTAGATGCCTTGGCCGACGTCAATGGCCGTGTAGTTACGGCATAGGGAGATTGAGACGATGGAGGACCTGTTTCCAAAAGAAATTCGCCTCATTAGGGATAGCGTCAACCGGTTCATGGAAACCGAAGTCGTGCCGGTGATGGATGACATAGAGGCGAAGGGCGATTTCCCGCGCGATCTTGTCATACGGGCCGGGGCGATGGGTTTCTATGGCAATTTATTTCCCGAATCCGTCGGCGGCAGTGGCATGGGATATCTCGCAACCGCCGTCGTGGTCGAGGAGTTCGCGCGCAATGATGTCCGTTTCGCATCTTGCTACAATCAGCAGGCTGCGACATGTCCCTATTGCATCTACACGGGCGGTACTGTCGAGCAGATCCAGAAGTACGTGCCAGCGCTATTGGCTGGCGAGACGATTGGCATGATGTCGCTTACGGAACCCGGCGGCGGTTCCGATGCGATGGGCAATATGCACACGCGGGCGGTTCGCGATGGGAATTTTTACGTTCTAAACGGGTCTAAAATGTTCGCCTCGATGGCGAACGAAACCGATGTCGGCGTCCTGCTGGCGAAGACCGATCCGGATGCGGGACATAAAGGCGTCACGGCTTTCATCGTCGAGCCCAAGAAGTACCCGGGATTTGAAGCCCGCCCAGTCGAGATGCATGGCTTGTCCAAGGCACTCCGGACCAACGCTATTTTCCTCGACGATTTCAAGGTGCCCGTGGAGAACCGCCTCGGCGCGGAAGGTGAAGGATTTCAGATCGTGATGCAGGCGCTTCAGGCCGGCCGGATCACAGTTGGCGCGAAGGCCTTGGGTGTTGCGCGGGCCTGCCTGGAAGACGCGGTGCGTTACGCCAACGAACGTATGGTGCGGGGGTCGCCGATTGGAAAGTTTCAGATGATCCAGTCCGATATCGCGGACATGGCCGCCAGCATCGAGGCAAGCCGCCTGTTGGTCTACGATGCGGCCCGGCGCATGGACGCCGGCTTGCCATGCAACCGGATCGCCGCGATCGCCAAATACCACGCCTCGCAAACCGCGAAACTGTGTGCCGATAAGGCGCAACAGGTCTTTGGCGGATACGGTATCGCGACGGAATACCGGGTCTCCTGGTTAAAATCCTACGCGGATTTGTTCTTTACCGGCGAAGGAACGGCAAACGTTCAGAAGATTCTCATCGCCGAGGATGCGCTCGGCTATAAAATCGCGGACCGTCACCATGGAGCGACCAAGTTCCGCGATCCGCGCCATGACGATATTTTGGATGAACAAGGCGAACATTTGGAAAGGGCGAAAGAAGCTTGATGGGTTACGGGCATATCGAAGTACGGCCACTAAGTGGCTCGATTGGTGCGGAAATTTTCGGCGTTGATCTCTCGGAAGAAAATATGGGCGACGCGGTTTTCACAGAAATTCACCGCGCTTTTTTGGAAAATCTGGTCATATTCTTTCGCGACCAGAACATGGATGACGATGTTCTGGCCCGCT
>JAJFJC010000371.1 GCA_021774385.1 Alphaproteobacteria bacterium | reverse complement strand
CGCACTCAAAGCAGCTTGTTTCCGGAGTGCCTGGAAGATTGGATCGGGGACGACAACCCGGTCCGTGTGATCGATGCCTTTGTCGATGCGCTTGATCTGTTCGGTCTTGGGTTCGAGCGGGTTGTGCCCCGGTCGACAGGCCGTCCGTCCTATCATCCTTCGCTTCTTCTCAAGCTGTACGTCTATGGCTATCTCAACCGGGTGCAGTCGAGCCGACGGCTGGAGCGGGAAGCGGGGCAACGGAATGAGTGATCTTGTTGAACGGTTGCGCGGCATGGATTTGCCCACAGGATTTAATCGAAAGATTTTGCAGGACGCAGCCAATGCAATAGTCGCCAAAGACGCAGAGATAGAGCGGCTGAACGGGCTTCTCACATCATACCGGCACGCTATCGGCGAACTCGAATGGCAGCGGCAAACGGTATCCACTCAAGGCTGGCCGCGTACCGAATCATTTCGCCGCGAAAACTCGCGGTTTGAACCACACGGGCTTACTGAGGAGTCCAAATATATAGTTTGGGAATTGGAGCGCCTTGGCGCGAGGCATGGCGTTGTCTCGACTAACATTGAGCTTCGCCGCGACGGCCTGCCCTACAGCAACCGCCGCCAGCCAGAAGACCCCGGCGTGGCCGTTTACTTCCAACAGGACGGGAAGCAGCAATGCATCCCATGCGACCGATGGCGTACCGTTGAGGAAAACTGCCGCGCCATATGGAAACCCGAATCGCTTACGACACGGCCCAAAGGCAAGGCGACATTCTCAGCCTGCAATGGCCGCAATACGATGGGGAAGGAATAACCGTTACCCAGCAAAAAACGGGTAAGAAATTATGGCTTCCGCTATCGGACGAAACCCGCGCCATGATCGATGGCATGGAACGAACGTCTACCTATATCATTGTGAGTGAGGAGACAGGCCGTCCCTACGATAAGAACACGTTCAGTCGAATATTTAGGAAGTTTCGCCAGCGCGCCGGCATTGAGGGTGTGCATTTCCACAACATCCGGAGGACCGTCGCAACAGAGCTTGGTGACCGTGGCGCAACATCGGCTGAAATTGTTTCAATCACCGGGCACGCGATGGGCTCTAAGGCTGTAGATGTTTACGTTCGGCCGGGCCGGGAGGCCGCTTTAAGGGCGGCGAAAAAGCGCGATGCAGACTAAGTTGCAATTAGTTGAAAAAATGGTGCCCCCAACGGGATTCGAACCCGTGTTGCCGCCTTGAAAGGGCAGTGTCCTAGGCCTCTAGACGATGGGGACATCTGGGACGGAGATTTAAGGGGCGCGGAGCGTTTGGTCAACCCCTCCGAACGCGTCAATTCAAGAAGACGCAATGAACCCGGCAACAGTTGCCGGACTCCGGATAATTCTGCCCTCGAGTGTAGAAGAAAATCAGGCAAAACACAGTAACCAATTGAAATTACGAAATTGTTCAAAACTGGAATCTTGGCACCCTGCTTGCACTCAATAATCGAAGCAGGCCGTCTTACGGACGAATATCAGTAAAGGTGTCAAAGAATGACCGGTTTTGGACTTTTCGCGGCGGGAATTTCCGCACTTCGGTCGCATACCGAGGCTTTTTCGGGGATCAGTCAAGACATCGCCAATTTGACGACAAACGGTTACAAGGCCACGGATACCCAATTCGCCGAGATGGTTCATTCCGGCAAGGGTTCGATCTTTGAACAATTCAGCGGTGCGTCATCGAATACGCGCAATCTCGTCGAACACCAGGGGACGGTCCTCCGCACCAATCGCAACCTCGATGTCGCCATCGTCGGTACAGGCTTCCTGGTAACGAACACCCAGCAAGATTTGGGCGGCGCCACGCAATTTACACGCGCGGGTTCCTTAAACCGCGCGTTGGTCGGCGCGCCAGGGGCGGAGCAGACATTTCTCAACGACCAGAACGGTAACTTCGTTCTCGGTTGGCCCAGCAACGGCGCCGGCGGATTCAACGTCGGCACAGACGTCTCCTCGCTGCAACCCATCCGCATTGACGCCGGCGCGGCGGCCTCTACGGCCACCGCCACATCGACGGCGGCATTAGCCGCGAATTTGCCCGCGGGCTCGGTGACGGGTGCGAACTTCGACCTCTCGGTAGGCGTTTTCGACGATCTTGGCAACACGCACACCGTGGTCTTCGATTGGACGAAAAACGCGGCACTGGATACCTGGGACCTGGCCGTCACAACAGCGGACGGAGCCGTTACGGCAGGTTCACCGACAGCCATGACCTTCGATGCCTCGGGCAATATCACCGCGCCGGCCAATCTCGCGGTTGGCATAACCTGGACCAATCCGGCTGCGGCAGCGGCAAGCAATATTGCCGTCGATTTCTCTCTCATGACACAATTCGGCGGCAGCTTTACACCAAATGTCGTGACCGCGAATGGTAATACGGCGGGAACCCTCGCCGATATTTCCTTCAATGACGCGGGGGAGGTCATAGGCCTTTTCAGCAACGGGCTCACGGAAGGGATCGCGAAGCTTCCGATTGCCCTTGTCAGAAGTGAAAATCAACTCAATACCGAACAGGGCACGAACTTTACGCTCAGCCCCGAGTCCGGCGCGGTCCGGCTCGTCGAAGCCGATCTTTCCGCGTTCGCGTTCTTCGCCCCTTCGGGGCTTGAGGAATCAACGGTCGATCTCGCCGGAGAATTTAGCGACATGATCATTACACAGCGCGCCTATTCCTCGGCCGCGCAAACCATTCGCGTCGTCGATGAAATGGCACAAGTCGCAACGCGCCTGAAAGCGTAATTCCCGGACCGGCGCCACGTAATTCGACTCTATACTGTCGGCGGTACTGTCGGCGGTTAAGATAGTTCCGCGACGTCCTCTATGATCAACTGCGGCTCGTCCCGTCCCTGCCAACGGTCCCGTTGCAGGTGACCGGCGATGTGCAGCGGCATGCCGCCCGACGACAATAATAATTTTCCCAAGGGCTGTTCGACAGCACGAAAGGCGATGCCTTTCAACCGTGCCCCGTCTTCGCCACCGATGAAACAGCGGACATGATCGCGCCCGACAATATCGGCCTTTAAAATACGCACCGCCGGAAACGCGAAACGCGGTCGGGCGTTCCCCGCGCCGAATGGCGACAATTGTTCAAGCGACTCGATGAATTCAACGTTGGCGCCGCCCGGTTGAATGGCGCCATCGATACCGAGTTCCGAAACAATACCGTCGGGGCCGATATTGCCCGCGATCCGCGCGGCGAGGAAGGCACGAAATTCATCGTTTTTACCTTGATCGACCGTAAACCCCGCCGCCATCGGGTGTCCGCCTCCGTTGATCAACAATCCCGACTGCCGCGCCGCCACCACCGCGACGCCAAGGTCGACCCCGCGAACCGACCGGCCGGAGCCCTTGCCGACACCATTTTCAAAGGCGACGACGCAGGTTGGGCGATTGTATCGCTCCTTCAATCGGCTCGCGACGATCCCGATCACGCCCGGATGCCACCCCTCGGCGGCGACATAAACGAGGCTCTCGGCCAGGACGCCCCGCTGAATTTGGTCTTCAACGTCGTCGATCGCGGCATCCAAGCATACCGCTTCGATTGCGCGCCGCTCCTGGTTGAAATCGTCGAGCTGCTTGGCGATGGCGCGGGCCTCTCCCGCATCGGCGGTGGTCAGCAACCGTGCGCCCAATCCCGCTTCGCCAACCCTACCGCCGGCATTGACCCGCGGCCCCAGAACAAACCCCGCATGATAGGCTTCCGGTGCTTCGTTGACCCCAGCGATATCGGCCAAAGCGGCAATACCGATATTCCGGCGTCGCGCCATAACGGCAAGGCCTTGGCGTACGAAGACCCGGTTGATGCCTGTTAACGGTACAACATCGCAAACAGTACCCAAGGCGACAAGGTCCAGTACACCTCGCAAATCGGGCTCCGACCTCGATTTATACCAACCCGCCTCGCGCAAGCCGCGATTGACCGCGACCGCTAACAGGAACGCGACACCGACAGCGGCGAGTTGACCATGACGGCTGTCATCGTCGAGCCGGTTTGGATTGATGACGGCCACCGCATCGGGTAGGCGCGGCTCGGCCACATGATGATCGACGACGATGACCTCGATCCCCTCCGAAGCGGCCGTATCAAGTGTTTCGAAGGCCGTGATGCCGCAATCGACCGTCACGATGACCGATACACCGTCCCGGCTCAGCCCCCTTAGCGCCTCCAAGTTCGGGCCATATCCTTCTTTCAGGCGGTCGGGAATATAAATTTTCGTCCGCCCCCCCACCGCGACGATAAACCGTGACAACAAGGATGACGCGGTCGCCCCATCGACGTCGTAATCGCCAAAAACACCGATTGTTTCACCGTCCCTTACCGCGGAAACAAGGCGCGCGACGGCGACATCCATATCCTTCAAATGCGACGGATCGGGCAGTTGTTCCTTCAAAGACGGATTCAGAAATTCCTCGGCGGTTTCGAGCGACACCCCGCGCGCCGCCATGACGCGCCCGACCGCATCGGGTAGACCGTACCGTTGCGAAAGCGCGAGCGCGAGCCTGTCGTCGTTTCCCCGCGCCCGCCAACGCTTACCACTGGCGGACTGCGCGATACCCAAAAAAGCCGGCGGTGTTGCCGTCATTCCTCGGCGAATCGGAACCCGGTTTTACGGGTAAAATCATGTTCCGAGCTAATTTTACGAACGGTGCCACTCTTGGAACGCATCACGATTGATTCGGTAAACGCGCCACCACCTTTCCGCCGCACCCCCCTCACCATGGAGCCATCGGTAACACCGGTTGCCGCAAACATGACATCGCCGGATGCCAAATCAAGAAGATTATAAACCCGGTCGAGATCGGTTATGCCCCATTTGGCCGCGCGGCCGCGTTCATCATCATTACGGAAGAGCAGACGGGTTTGCATCTGGCCGCCGATACAGCGCAACGCAGCCGCGGCGAGAACACCCTCCGGCGCACCACCACTGCCCAGATAGATGTCGACACCGCTCCGCGGGCTTGACGTCGCAATGACACCGGACACGTCGCCGTCGGAAATAAGCATGATGCGCGCGCCTGAATCGCGCACTGCCTTAATCAGATCGGCGTGGCGGGGCCGGTCGAGAATACACACGACCAAATCCGCGATTTTCTTGCTTTTTGCATCCGCTAACTTTTGGAGGTTTTCGAGTGGCGTTGCATCGATATCGATGATCCCTTCCGGCAAGCCGCCGCCAACCGCGATCTTGTCCATATAGACGTCGGGTGCGTTCAAGAAACCACCTTCGTCCGCCAACGCGATGACGGCCAACGCAGTGGTCCCACCCGTCGCTGTAATCGTTGTCCCTTCCAAGGGGTCCAACGCGATATCGACTTTCGGCCCGTCTCCCTTGCCGACTTTCTCGCCGATATACAGCATCGGTGCCTCGTCGCGTTCGCCTTCGCCGATAACGACCGTACCGTCAATCGAGAGGCTGTTTAACGCTTCGCGCATGGCGTCGACCGCCGCTTGGTCCGCCGCCTTCTCGTCGCCGCGTCCCATCCACCGAGATGCCGAAAGCGCGGCCGCTTCCGCGACCCGTACCGCTTCCAGCGCCAAGTTGCGGTCCATCGTGCTCTTATTCTCATTCATCTATTGCTCTCCCACCAACACAGGCATCAATTCTGACTATAAGCTAAACCCTACGGCCCCGTGGATCGAACCTTATTCGACCAGCACCCGGCCGCACCGAAAATTAAACAGTTTCAATTCGAATCATCCGCGGCGTTTCAGCAACGGAATCCAAGGCCCCAATTAACCGTAGGGCATCTTGCATCCGCGCTTCCTTGGTCTCGTGTGTCGTTAAAATAACGGGCACGACGCCGTCTTCCGCGCGGCCACGCTGGATCGCGGATTCGATAGAAATTTGCGAATCGCGAAGCGCACCGGCAATGTCGGCGAACACACCCGGCTTGTCACGAACCATGACCCGGACATAGTAAAGCCCGTCCCGATCCGCCATAGCCGCGACCCGAGCAACGTTCAGTTCATCCGCCGGGACGCCGAAGGTCGGTGTTTTCCGATCGCGGGCAATATCAACAATGTCCGCAACAACAGCCGATGCCGTCGGCCCCGCGCCGGCGCCGCGCCCTTCGAACATTGTCGTACCGACGAAGTCGCCGTCGGCCACGATACCATTGAAAACACCTTCGACGGACGCTATTGGCGCGTCTAGCGGGACCATGGCCGGATGAACGCGTTGTTGAATCCCCGCATCGGTCATTTCCGCGATCCCAAGCAACTTGATTCGATATCCCAATTCGCTGGCAAACCGGATATCGATCGAATCTATATGTCGGATTCCCTCGATATGCACGGTTCCGAAATCAATTTCGCAACCGAAGGTCAAGCTCGTCAGAATGGCCAATTTATGTGCCGCATCGACGCCATCGATGTCGAAACTCGGGTCGGCTTCCGCATAACCATGCGCCTGTGCCTCGGCGAGAATTTCACCGAAATCCCGCCCGGTCTCTCGCATCGCGGTCAAAATATAATTGCACGTACCGTTCAATATACCTTGCAGTCGGTTTACCTGGTTCGCGGCCAATCCTTCCCGTAGCGCCTTTACGATCGGTATGCCCCCTGCAACCGCCGCTTCGTAAGCGAGTGCCAGGCCAGCCGTATCCGCCACCTGCCCAAGATTAGCGCCATGCATCGCAATCAAGGCCTTATTGGCGGTCACGACATGTTTCCCGGAATCAAGGGCGGTTCCGCAAACATCGCGGGCAATTCCCTCGCTACCGCCGATAAGTTCACAAACCACGTCGACATCGGTGTTCCGTGCCATGGCAACCGGATCATCGAACCATTCAATTCCCTGGAGTGAAATTCCACGGTCGCGTGTCTTATCTCGCGCCGAAACCGCCTGCACCACAACCGGCCGGCCACATCGCCGGGCGAGCATTTCGCCTTGTGTGGAAATCAAGCGTACGGTTTCCGCGCCAACGACACCAAGCCCAGCAACCGCGATCCTTAGCGGCGCACTCATGACGCGGCACTCAAACGAACGTTGGACGTTTGTTCGGAAGGATCGGCCTGTGCAAGAAATCGGCGAATATTCCGCGCCGCCTGGCGAATTCGATGTGTGTTCTCGCATAGCGCAATTCGGACAAATCCCTCGCCATGTTCGCCGAACCCAATGCCAGGAGAGACCGCAACTCCTGCTTCGTCCAACAAACGTTTCGAGAAGACAAGGCTACCCATCGCTTCGAACTCTGTTGGCAAAGGCGCCCATGCGAACATAGTCGCGGGGGGATTGGGAATCGCCCATCCCCCTCGCGCAAAACTATCGATCAAGATATCACGGCGCTCCTTGTAAATTTGACGGACTTCCTCAACGCAATCCTGTGGACCGTTCAACGCCGCCGTCGCGGCAACCTGGATCGGAGTGAACGCACCATAATCGAGATAACTCTTCACTCTGGCGAGCGCGGCGATCAGCCGAGGATTGCCAGCGGCAAATCCGATTCGCCAACCCGGCATGGAATAGGTCTTGCTGCAAGAGGTAAACTCGACCGCGATATCCTTCGCGCCCGGTATCTGAAGAATAGAGGGTGGCGGATCGTCATTGAAATAGATTTCCGCATAGGCGAGATCGGAAAGAACGTAAATTTTATGCCGTCGGCAGAAATCCAAAACCTCGCCAAAGAAATCTAAGTCCGCCGTCAATGCCGTCGGATTGGATGGGTAATTCAACACCAACGCGATCGGCTTTGGAACGGAATGAATAACAGCCCGCTCAAGGGCGGCAATAAAGTCGCCATCCGGTGTCACGGGAATATGACGCGCCGAACCGCCGGCAATTATGAATCCGAACTGGTGAATGGGGTAGGACGGGTTGGGCACAAGCAGTACATCGCCGGGACTGGTGATTGCTTGCGCGAGATTAGCCAATCCTTCCTTCGAACCGAGCGTCACGATGGCCTCGCGCTCCGGATCGATTTCGACGCCAAAGCGACGTTCATAATATCCCGCCAACGCCTTCCTGAGACCCGGGATACCTCGTGAATTCGAATATCTGTGGGCGCGCGGGTTACGAGTCGTTTCGATCAGTTTTTCAATGATATGCGCGGGAGGTGGCATATCCGGATTGCCCATGCCAAGATCGATAATATCCTCGCCCGCGGCACGCGCGCGCGCCTTCATATCGTTAACTTCAGCGAAAACGTATGGCGGTAAGCGCTTTACTTTATAGAATTCTTCATTCATCTGCTGATTACGCCGTCGTTGAGTCTAAAGCCGCGCCGGAAACTGTTTTGAATACAATACCGCGACGGCGACTATGTAACGTTACTTGCTCAAGGAGTCGACCGCTTAGTATCGCGGCCGTAACGCCAAGCGAGGACGAATACCAAACCATGAGACGGGAAGACAGAATGAACGCGGTGGATTAGAAAGAACGCGTTATCCCACACCAACGATGACATTATGCCACCATGACTGATTCCGACCCCCTCACTCATACTCCAGCCGATGACGCTTTTCAAAGCGCGGAGCGATATCAGAGTACCGGCGACACACAATCAGCGGAGCGTTTCTGTCAGCGCGCGCTGGAGCTAGAGCCCGAGCATGGGGGCGCATTGTGCCTGTTGGCAGAAATCCTAAAATTGCGCGGTGATTTACCCGGCGCGATATCCAATCTCGAACTGGCTGTTCACATCGAACCGGGGGCTGCAAACGCCTGGCTGGAACTCGCGCGTGCCCGACATGACCTTCAAGATTGGAAGGGATGTATCGAAGCCGCTGTGGAGATCTTGAAAAGAGACCCGGCCAACATCGAGGCCAACCTGATGCGGGCCATTTCATTTTTCGGGCTGCAGGAGTTCGAACAGGCAACAGAAGCGATACAACCCGTTGTTCTAAATCTACCGGACGACGGGGGCATACATCTTTTCCACGCTCGTTGCTTACTGGCTCAAAACGCGTTCACCGAGGCATTTCTTCCGGCCCAACGCGCGGCGGCGCTGTTGCCGAACTCTCAAGATGCCAATTATGTACACGGTGCCTGCCTGAAACGGCTGGGAAAAAGCGAAGAAGCGGAAACCGCGCTGCGGCGCTGCTTGGAATTAAACCCCGAACACATTGAAGCTTGGAACGACCTGGGCGATATTCTTTTTGCGCGTGGCGACACCCAAGCCGCATTGCGTTGTTTACGAACGTCCCTCGCCGCCGCGCCTTTCAATCTCAATGCGATTTCAGGATTGTGTTTTTACAGCGCTTTCGACCCCAACACCGACGCGGCGGCGCTTTTCAAAATCAATCGCGCCTGGAGCCGCCAGCTTGTCGACGAAGCGGACAACGACTCTCTTCCAACACCATCCGTTGCACGCGCGGACAAACGGATTCGCATCGGCTATTTAGCCTATGATCTGTACGATCACGTAACGTCTTGGTTTCTTGAACCGATACTGTCTCATCATGACCGCAACCAATTTCATATCACCGGGTATTATGGTCCCGAACAGCCGGATCAGGTCACCGCGCATCTCGGTGAATTCGCCGATTCCTGGCAGGATATCAGAAAGGATTCAGTTGCCGAAACGGCGGCACGGGTTCGACAAGACGATATCGATATTCTCGTTCTCTCGTCATTCTATCGAGGCAAGGACCGGCGCGTACTGGCCTTCCGCGCCGCGCCGGTACAGGTTGGCGGCTTCAATCGTGTCGCATCCACGGGTCTCGACACGACCGACTACATCATAACCGAAGCGGAGTCGGACCCGACCGGTGATGTCGAACAGAATTACACGGAAGCGCTCGTACGCCTGACCAGCCACAGCACCTATCTTCCGCCTTCGAACGCGCCTCGTCCGTTGCCACCACCGTGCCTGAAAAATGGCTTCGTCACATTTGGGAGTTTCAACAATCTGGCGAAAATAAGCGACGAAACGGTCGCGACCTGGGCCGATCTTCTCAAATCCGTCGCCGATTCCCGATTGATTTTGCGCAGTTCGACCCATTTCGACAATCCGACAACGCAAAAATTCTTCCTCGACCGGTTCGCCGCGCACGGCATTACGGCAGATCAACTGATATTCCAGGGTCTGCGACCGACACGCCACGACCACCTCGCCGGCATCCGCGAAGCCGATATCGCGCTCGACCCCTTCCCATGCAACGGAGGCACAACGAGTTGTGAATCGTTGTGGATGGGCCTGCCACTCGTCACTCTGGAAACGGACAGTTTCATGGGCCGTCAAGGAACCTGTCTATTGACCAAACTAGGATTAGGAGACCTGATCGCGAAATCCGCGACGGACTACACCGACATCGCCAGACAGTTGGCAGCAAATTTCGACCGGCTTATTGCGATGCGCGACACGTTACGCCCAAATGTTGAAAAACAATTGTTCGATTATGACCGGCACATCCTAGAACTCGAGACATCATACAAGTATATGCTGGAATGTCGGCGAAACGGTCGGCCTCCCGCGCCTTTTTCCGTTAGCTACGATAAAATAACGAAAATTTCTTAGCTAAATGCAACACGCACTAAATTTTTTATAAATATCCGGACAATTACTGTTAACCATTCTTTAAATTATACTTAATCGTTAATTAATAACTGCATAATACTTATTTGATAGTTGTTGCTAAATTTCGGACTTTATCTTCTATTATATAGACGATTAGGTCAGAGTTCAAAATTGGTGAATCATGCGTTATTCGATATTGTGTGCCGTTACTTTATTGGTCAGCGGCTGCGCCTTGCCCATTCCCTTTCAAATTGCATCCTGGGCAGCCTCCGGGTTTAGTTACGCAACGACCGGCAAGAGCATATCGGATCACGCCGTTTCCGCCGTCGCGGAGAAAGATTGCGCCTTGCACCGGATCGCGTTGGGCGAAAATATTTGCAGTCCCGGCGAAACGGATGGTACGGCGCTTGCCGAAGCTGAGCCGGCGGTGGCAGAACAAAATTCAGAACAGATGGCAGCAACAGCACCTACCGAACGGCTTCGGGACAGTTTGATTGCACTCGCCGAGAATTTGGAAAACGATCTGCAACCCGCGTCCGGTGAGCCGGAAACGACGCAGCCGCTAGATTCGGCGCTGCTCGCGATGGCGGATACCTTGAACGCGATAGACCGAAAAGAAGGCGGGCCAGTACTTTCCAATGAGAGCGGCAATCATTATTTGGTTATTGGCCAATACCGCGTGTTGGAAGAAGCAGAAAAAATCAGAACAAAACATTCGATTTTAGGTACCAAAATTCGCATGATCCTTAAATCAGGGACCTTACTTTATCAAGTAACGGCGGGACCATTTAGCCAGCCCGGCGCCACTGGACTGGAAGCGCGGCTCGACAAACAAGGCCTTTCGACAACCATCGCGCTTCTTTGCGCCGATGGTGTCACACCCGCGCCCTGCCAACAGATTCCAGAGAATTCCGTACGATTGACCCTCGCCCCCGCGCGTGGCCCTCAGTTTACGAAATAGAGTTCGGTGCGGCGGTTCGCTGCTTCACCAGAGGCGGAATACTCCGCATAAATCGGCGCCGTATCACCTTTTCCTTCAACCTGAAGTTTGCCCACCGGTACGCCCATTCCAAGCAGCGCCGCGGCGACCGCGTGCGCGCGGTCGAGAGAAACCTGATAATTTATCAAATGCCGCCTCGACGCATCAAAGGTGCGCACACGTCCGCTCGCATGCCCCACAACCCGGATGGAATTGCCGGACTGCCGTTGCGCGGCGGCTATTTCGCTTAAAATGACCTGATCGTCTCGTTGTAGCTTCGTCGATCCATCCAAGAAATAAATTGTCGCCACCTTGAAGGTTTGACCGCGCGGTATTGCCGATGTCGCCGGTTGGGTCGGCGGCGGTCGGAGCGCGGGTACCGGTGCCGGTGCGATCGGACGCGGCAATGGCGGCGGCGATGTCCTTGCTTGCGCCACAGGCGCGGCGGGCGGCGGCAGCGCGGCGGGCCGTTCGGTCCTCGGTGCCACGGCCGTTTGAGATGGCAGGGTTCGCGTTGCCGGAACCGCCGGAACGGCGCGTCTGACAGGCGGTGGTGGAACCGGTCTTAGCGTTGCTTGTTGCGGTGATGGCGGACGCACACGTGGCGCCGCGGGAATGGGTCGTGGCGCGGGCACAGCGCGCGGAACACCGCTCGCGCGGGGGCCCGCGGCGCGGCGCGCGACTTCTCGTTGAAGTTTCTCGTTCGAATAACGCGCATTTTCTACGTCAGCGGAAAGCCCTTGCGCGATCTTAGTCTGCTGCGCTTCGAGAGATGGCGGGCGCTTGGGAACCGTACCCAGTTTTGGGTAGGCCGAATTCGCTGCTTGGGCCGCAGGCGGCTCTTCCTTCTCGTCGTCCTCGAACCACGCCAGCGGGTTGACCGCGTCCGGTATGCTCTCACAAGCGCCAACGAGCAACGCGAGGCTCATGATCAGCGCAATCCCACCTCGACGGCACAACACAATACACTTTTCAACGATCGCTTCTTGCATTTTTTTGCACTGCAACATAATTTCACATTGTTCCGGCAAGCTGCCAAAAAATTCGGCGAACTCGGCGCTTCCCGCTTAGGCGCGAAAGCATGTGCTCAGAATAAGGAACCTCCAATGAGCGATCAATCGGATAGCGACGACAAGGCAACCGACGCGGCGGAACTTGCCGCCAATATGGCAAGCATCGCAGAGCGCAGTCAGCGGCTGGTGCAAGCGTTCTTATCCCGGCACGACGCAGGGAGTGGCACGCTGGGCCATGGCGACCCGCTCAATATAGGCGAGGCATTCCTTGAAATGACGCGCCAAATGATGACTGATCCATCGAAAATTGTTCAGGCACAGGTCGCTTTGTGGCAGGACTATATGACGTTGTGGCAGAACACAACCCGCCGTTTTCTGGGCGAATCGACCGAACCCATCGTGACACCGGACAAGGACGACCGGCGATTTAGTGATCCGTCCTGGAGCGACAGTGGCGTTTTCGATTTCATCAAGCAATCCTACTTGCTCACGTCACGCTGGATGGTCGACACCGTCCGCGACGTCGAGGGGTTGGACGACCAGACCGCGAAAAAAGTCGATTTCTATACCCGCCAATTCGCGGATGCGATCGCTCCCTCGAACTTCGTCATGACCAACCCACAGGTCCTCCAAGCCACGATCGATTCGCGCGGCGAGAACCTCGTCAAGGGGCTGGAGAACATGCTTGACGACCTGGAACGGGGCGAAGGCAATCTGAAAATTAGGATGGTCGACGACGAAGCCTTCGAGGTCGGCAAGAACATCGCGACCACCCCTGGTAAGGTCGTCGCACAAACCAGCCTCATGCAATTGATCCAGTATGAGCCGACCACCAAACAGGTTCACAAGCGTCCTTTGCTGATCATTCCGCCCTGGATCAACAAATTCTATATTCTAGATTTGCGGCCGAAAAACTCCTTCATCCGCTGGGCGGTCGAACAGGGGCATACGGTTTTCGTCATTTCCTGGATCAATCCAGACGAGAAGTTAGCCGACAAGAGCTTCGAGGACTATATGCTCGAAGGCCCCCTCGCCGCCCTCGACGCCATGAAGGCGGCGACCGGCGAAAAGGAAGCCAATGTCATCGGTTATTGTCTCGGCGGCACGTTGCTAGCGGCAACACTTGGCTACATGGCGGCGACCGGTGACAAGCGCATCGCCGCCGCGACCTTCTTCGTCTCGCTCGTCGATTTCAAGGAACCGGGCGAACTTGGCGTCTTCATCGACGACGAACAATTGGCTGCCCTGGAAAAGAAAATGGATGCGCGCGGCTACCTCGAAGGCAGCGAGATGGCCACGACCTTCAACATGCTGCGCGCCAA
>JAJFJC010000038.1 GCA_021774385.1 Alphaproteobacteria bacterium | reverse complement strand
GCACCGAACTTGGCATCGACACCAAGATGATGCGGGCCGCCGGCGCGCGCGTCGAGGAGGCCGTCCAAAAGGCAGGCGATAAAATTTCCCGCACGGACACGCTTCTGGTCGTCGTCGGCCGGGGTGCCTCCGATCCCGACGCCAACTCGAACGTGGCCAAGGTTACCCGTATGTTGTGGGAGGGGCTTGGTTTCGGATGGGCTGAAACAGCCTATTCGGGCGTCACCTTTCCGCTTGTCGAACCGGCGCTTGAACAGGCCGTACGGCTCGGGTTTCCGCGTATCGTCGTATTCCCGTATTTTCTTTTTACCGGCATTTTGGTGAAACGAATTTACGACTACACCGACAAGGTGGCAGCCCGGCATCCCGACATTGAATTCATTAAGGCCGGTTATCTCAACGATCATCCGCTGGTATTGGATACCTTCGCGGACCGGGTCCGCAACATCGTCGATGGCGAAAACGCGATGAATTGCCAACTTTGCAAATACCGCGCGCAGGTCTTGGGATTCGAGGCCGAAGTCGGTTTGGCCCAAGAAAGTCATCACCACCATGTCGAGGGAATCGGCACAGGCGGGCATAGTCACGATCACGGCCACGATGAAAATCATGACCATAAGGACGATCATGGACATACGCACACCCATCAGCCCTATCCGCACGCGGATCATCCGATGGGCCCCGTCAGCATGAAAAAGGGTGCGGACACTGACTAGCCACGATGAGGCGCCCTTATTCGACGCCTATCTGATGGTGGATTGGAGCGCCGCGGCGAGCCCAACCAAGGGCAAGGATTCGATCTGGTGGGCGCTATTGCATCGAAAAGACAACAAGGTCCACCTCGCGCGGCGCGAAAACCCGACGACGCGGGGTCAGGCCACATCGGATCTTGCGAAAATACTCGCTGACCTCGCGCATGATGGCGAACGCGTTTTAGTCGGATTTGATTTCCCTTTTGGTTACCCCACCGGCACGGCATCGCGCTTGGGTATGCCGGGGCTGCCGTGGCGGCATATGTGGCAGGAAATCGCGGATTTACTCTTCGATAATCAGAACAACGAAAACAACAGAATTGATGTCGCGGAAGATTTGAACGAGCGGTTGAGCGGCGAGGCCTTTCCATTTTGGGGCAATGTGCGCGAAGAAACCCGACGCTATCTTGTACGCCGGGGCCGCAGACCGCATTGCGCAAGCGACCTCACCGAATGGCGGCTTTGTGACAGACGTGCCCGCACAACCAGTTCGGTCTGGCAATTGGCCGGTGCGGGTTCGGTTGGCAGCCAGGTCCTGACTGGCATTCCACGCGTTCTCCAATTGCGTACCGACCCGCGTCTGGCAACGATAAGCCATATCTGGCCGTTCGAAACCGGCTTGAAGCATGATCCGAGACCACGGATTATTTTCGCCGAGGTTTACCCCTCCCTTCTCGATCCCGAACCGGAACCGGATATGGTCAAGGATGCGCGGCAGGTCCGCACGATCGCGGCGCACTTCGCGGCTCTCGACATCGCCGGTGAACTTGTCGGCTTGTTTGAAGGCGACCCGGCACTCACGGCATCGGAACGGAACGCGGTCGTGGATGAGGAAGCCTGGATTCTCGGCGCATGACGGACGCGACTCAAACCTATTTACGTGACCCGGCCGAAATCTACCGCGAATCCTTTGCCGCAATTCGTCGTGAAACCGATTTATCGTGTTTGGACGATGATCTTAAACCGCTCGCGCTGCGCGTCGTGCATGCTTGCGCAATGCCGGAAATTGTTCCCGATCTTTCCGCCACACAAAACGCCGTCGCCCACGGTCAAACGGCCTTGGAGAAAGGCGCACCGGTTATCACCGATGTCGAAATGGTCGCTCATGGCATTATTCGTAACCGCCTGCCCCATGAAAATCGGGTCATATGCACACTCAACGATGCCAGGGTTGCCGATCTCGCGCAATCGCTCGGAACAACCCGTTCGGCGGCCGCGGCGACACTTTGGCAACCCTATTTAAAAGACTCGATCGTCACGATTGGCAATGCGCCCACGGCACTCTTTCAACTGCTCGAAGGGTTGATGTCCGGTTGGCCGAAGCCGGCTCTCATTTTAGCCTTCCCCGTCGGCTTCATCGGGGCCGCGGAATCGAAAACGGCGCTCATCGACGGAACACACGATGTTCCCTTCGTCACACTCAAGGGACGGCGAGGCGGCAGCGCCATGGCGGCGGCGGCCGTGAATGCACTCTCGATACGCGGAGATTCGGCATGACACCTTGGCTCAGCATCGTTGGCATCGGCGAAGACGGCCTCGATGCCCTGCCCAGCACGGCACGGCAATTAATCGCAAACGCAGAGTGTCTCGTTGGCGGTAAGCGGCATCTCGCGATGATCGGTTCGGCACATGCCGCGTTGCGCCGTCCCTGGGATTCGCCACTTCACAAAACCGTAGAGGCTTTACGAAAATTAGAAGGCAAGCGTGTCGTTGTTTTGGCGACCGGCGACCCGATGAGCTATGGCATCGGCGTTACCCTGACCCGCGAATTTGGCGCCGAGGCGGTTTATGTCCTACCCGCGCCAGGCGCATTTTCCTTGGCCGCCGCGCGGATGGGCTGGCCCTTGCAAGATATCGAGTGCCTTACATTGCATGGCCGACCGCTTGCCTTGCTGAATTTGCACATTCGCCCAAAGGCAAGGCTTCTTATCCTCTCGGAGAATGGCGAAACCCCGGCGCAGATCACAGCGCTATTGCGTGAACGTGGCTATGGACCCAGCGCCATTAGCGTTTTCGAGCATATGGGTGGCGAGAAGGAAAACATCCGCGAAGGATTGGCAGAAACATGGGATGGTGTACGAACGGCGGACCTCAATACCGTGGCGGTATGCTGCGAAGCCGGCGCGAACGCCACAATCCATAGCCGTGTTCCGGGGTTACCGGACGACGCTTTCTTGAATGACGGACAATTGACCAAACGAGCGGTTCGCGCCGCAACGCTCTCCGCGTTGGCACCGCAACCAGGCACGCTCTTGTGGGATGTCGGTGCGGGATGCGGGTCGGTTGCAATTGAATGGATGCGCGCGGGCGGACACGCCATAGCAATTGAACAAAACGCGCCACGAGCCGCGGTTATAGCCCAGAACGCGGCGACACTCGGTGCGCCTAAGCTCGATATTGTTACAGGTTCGGCACCAACTGCCTTAGCCGACCTGCCGGCACCGGATGCAATATTTATTGGCGGAGGCATCACGGCCCAGTATTTGGCCGAAACCTGTTGGAGCACCTTGCCATCAGGGGGACGTTTGGTCGCGAATGCCGTAACGCTCGAGGGCGAAACGAAATTATTGGCCCTGCATGACGAATGGGGTGGCGAGTTGACGAGGCTCGGCGTGTCTCAAGCCAAATCCGTGGGTCGTTTCCGTGCTTGGTCACCGCTTCGAACGGTTACGCAATTGGCGGTGGTAAAATCATGACCGGGACATTGTACGGCATCGGTGTCGGACCCGGAGATCCCGAATTGATCACCCTGAAAGCGCACCGAATTCTGAAGACGGTGCCGGTTGTCGCCTGGCCCGCCCCTCTTGAGGGCGACAGTTTGGCCCGCAGGATCGCCGCCCCACATATCACGCATGCGCCTATAGAAATCGCGATTCGTATGCCAATCGAGACCACACAGTTCCCAAATCGGTCCGTATACGATCACGCGGCTGAGGAGATTAGCGAGCATCTCGTAGCCGGACGCGACGTGGCCGCGCTTTGTGAGGGCGATCCCTTCTTCTATGGATCGTTCATGTATTTGTTCGGGCGCGTGGCACCTCGATTCAATGTCGTGATCGTGCCTGGCATATCCTCCCTAATGGCCGCGGCCGCGGCACTCGCTTCCCCCCTGGCTTCGAGAAATGATTTGCTGACAGTGGTGCCCGCGCCGTTGAGCGAGGATGCCTTAGCTGACGCCATTGACCGTGCCGAAAGCGTCGCAATTATTAAAGTTGGCCGTCACTTGGGGAAGATTCGCCGCGTTCTCGACGCCCTAAATTTGACCTCGCATGCGCAATATGTCGCCCACGCAACCATGGAAACACAATCGATTAGCCCGCTCGCGGACATTGTCGATGACAAAGCCCCCTACTTCTCTCTGATTTTGGTGCACAAGCGAGGCGAAGCGTGGCGATGAAAATCGCGTTTGTTACACTTAGCGCGGGCGGATTGGCATTGGCTCGGAAGCTCAAACCGGCCTTCCAAGAGGCAACTATCCATGGTCTCGAAAATCGAGCCGGCGACGCCGAATTTACTTTCCGCGAAACAGTCGCGCATCTTCGCGCCTTGCATGGTGACGGTATCGCCATTGTCGGCCTGTGTGCCGCGGGAATATTAATCAGAGCCTTAGCACCATTGTTGGCGGATAAGAGACACGACGCCCCGGTGGTTGCGCTCGCGGAAGATGGGAGCGTCGCCGTACCACTCGTCGGCGGCCATCATGGCGCCAATGAATTAGCACGGAAGCTGGCCAGCCACTGCGATGGCGTTGCGGCGATTACCACGGCGGGCGATCTGCGCTTTGGGTTTTCACTCGATAGTCCGCCGTCTGGCTGGCGAATATCCAACCATGACGGCATCAAAACGATCACCGCGGCGCTTCTCGCCGGAGAGGGCGCGCGCCTCGATGTGGAAGCCGGCGAGACCGCTTGGCTTGCCGATGGGCCGTGGCGCGATGATGCGCGGGTGGGCGTGCTTGTAACCGACCGCGATATCGAGCCGAACGCCAATACGCTCGTCATGCACCCGCCCGTGCTCGCCATAGGCGTCGGATGCGAGCGGAATACCGCGCCGGAGGAATTGATTCAGTTGGTGTCCGAAACGTTGAGCCAGGCCGGCCTGTCGAAAAACAGCGTGGCGTCCATTGCTTCGATCGACATAAAACTAGATGAGCCCGCGCTGCACGCCACCGCGCGCCACTTGGGAGTACCATCCCGCTTCTTTGACGCTGAGACTCTCGAACGCGAAGCCTCGCGCCTTGAAAATCCGTCCGAGATCGTGTTTCGCGAAACCGGCTGTCACGGGGTCGCGGAAGGCGCGGCGCTTGCGCTCGCCGGTGCCGATGGTGAACTGGTGGTCGCAAAGCGCAAATCCGCCAGGGCAACCTGCGCCATCGCGCGGGCGCGCGATACGATCGACCCCATGGCGCACGGCATCGGCCGCGGTCTGCTCGCGGTCGTCGGGCTTGGGCCGGGCGACCGGAATTGGCGTTCTCCCGAAGTCACCACGGCGCTGAACAATTCGGCGTTCATTGTCGGATATCAGGGATATCTCGACCTTATCGAAAACATCGCGCCAACGTCGGCGCGGCGCGGATATGGTCTTGGCCAGGAAGCCGCACGTGTCCGCGATGCGCTGTCACTCGCAGGTGAGGGCCACAGAGTCTCCCTCGTTTGTTCCGGCGATGCGGGAATATACGCCCTTGCAAGCCTCGTATTCGAAATCATTGAATCCGATACGGATCCTGCCTGGCGCCGCGTGGAAGTCGTCGTATCGCCAGGTATTACCGCGATGCAAGCCGCCGCCGCGCGTGCCGGCGCACCGCTCGGCCATGATTTCTGCGCGATCTCATTATCGGACTTGCTGACGCCTCGAGATGCAATCCGGCGCCGTTTGGATGCGGCTGCGAAAGGAGATTTCGTGACCGCACTCTACAACCCGCAAAGCCAGACCCGCCGTAATTTATTGCGGGAAGCGCATACGATCTTCAGTGAAAATCGGCCGCCTTCGACACCGGTTATCATCGCGCGCAATCTTGGCCGTCTCGACGAAACATTGAGAATCGTTCCCTTGTCGGAAATGGATGTCGATTCCGTCGATATGCTGACGATCGTCATAATCGGCAACAGCCAGACGAGACGGATTAACAGTGCCGACGGCGCCAGGGTTTATACGCCGCGCGGCTATGGAACCGTCCCATGACCGTCCACTTTATCGGCGCGGGCCCAGGCGCCGCGGATCTGATCACTGTACGCGGACAAAATTTTATCCGCCGGTCGCCCGTCGTGCTCTATGCCGGTTCGCTCGTCCCGCCGGAGATCGTTGCCGAAGCGCCGATGGGCGCGCGCGTTATCGATACAGCGCCCATGAACCTGGATGAAATTATCGCGGAAATGCAGGAAGCGCACGATGCGGAGAAAGACGTCGCGCGCGTTCATTCCGGAGATCCCGCGCTGTATGGTGCCGTCGCCGAGCAAATGCGGCGGCTCGACGCACTGGATATTCCCTACGATGTAATTCCGGGGGTGCCGAGTTACGCCGCGGCGGCGGCGGCGATCAAGTCGGAACTTACGCTTCCCGGTATTGCACAAACCGTCATCCTGACAAGGACGGCAACGCGGGCGTCGGCAATGCCGTCCGGCGAGGAACTTGCGCGCTTGGGTAAGAGCGCTGCAACGCTAGCGATACACCTTTCGATCAATAATTTGGCGCGGGTCGTTCGTGATCTGACACCACATTACGGCGCGGCTTGCCCCGTCGTGGTGGCTTACCGGGTATCCTGGCCGGACGAGTTGATATTACGCGGCACATTGGCCGACATTCACGATCAGGTAAAAAAAGCAAGGATCACGCGCACCGCCTTAATTCTGGTCGGCCAGGTTCTAGCGGAAACCGCGTTCCCGGATAGTCGCCTTTATGCAAGCGACCATCACCACGTCCTCAGACCAAAGCGCGACGCTTGAGTCAGCCGCCGGCCTCGGCCTTTTCGAGCAACCGAAGGATATCCGAATCACGCCCATCGCGCGCCCAATCGAGCGCGCTCCTCCCGGTGTAGTCCAGTACGGTCGCTTCCGCGCCACTGTCCAGCAACACCTGGACGATATCGTAATAGCCGCTCGCGGCCGCAAGCATCAGGGATGTCTGTCCTTGTCCGTTTTGTAAATTCAAGTTGGCATCGGCGCCGATCAGGCGTTCGACGATCTCCAACTCGCCCTGACTCGAAGCCCATATCAGGGCTGAATAACCACCCCTGTCTTGTCGGTCGACGATGGCACCGAGAGACAGGGTAAGCTCAACGATTTCCAATGATCCACCAAACGCACCAAAGATGAGCGGCGTACGCCCATTGTCGTCCGGCAAATCGACCCGCACGCCGCGTTTCAGCCAATATTCGACCACATCCGCATTGCCGATCGCGGCCGCGTCGATCATGGGATGGGTTTGGGTTACGTCGATTTGCGCAGAGGCCTGCGCGGAGACCAGGAAGATGGCGAAACTTATTACCAGCCGATAAAAATTTCGCATCACAGCCTTAACTCCTCAATGTCCGCGACACAGTCCGCTATCCACTGTACCGCGCCCTCCAACGACTCAACATGCTCGCCGACCTCTCTGGTTGGCGATGCAACCATTACGACCGGCAAATTCAACGCTCTAGCGGCTTCAATCTTCCCAAATGTCGCCGATGCGCCGCTATTCCGACTCACCAGAGCACCGATCCGTTCTTCTTGCAACAGCTTGCGTTCCGCCTTCTCGTCGAACGGTCCCTTTCCCGTAATCACCGAATAGTCGTCGAGTGGCAGCGGGCCCACCGGCGGATCGATCATCCGCACGACTAAGTGCACATCGCCCAACCCCGCGAACGCACCCAGGCGAACGGACCCGATACTTAAAAACACGCGATTGGCGAGCTTTGACACCAAGGTCGCCGCCCTCTCAAGGTTTGGCACATCATGCCATCGGTCGACAGCGGTCGCGTGCCATGGTTTCCTGACAAGCATCAAACGAGGGATATTTTCGCGGTCGCACGCACGGCGCGCGTTCGCGGAGATTTGCCGCGCGAAGGGATGCGTCGCGTCGACCACAAGCTGGACTCGGTTTTCCTGCAACCAGGCCGCAAGGCCGGCCTCTCCCCCAAAACCACCACGCCGAACCGTACCCGCCAACGGACCCGGCGCCAGCGTCAAGCCGGCGAGTGAGGTCGTGACGGTAAGTTGAGCGCCATACCGTTCTGTCAAATTCGCCGCTAGCCGTGCTGCCTCAGCGGTACCGCCCAGAATTAGAATATGTGGCGAATCAAGGTCCGGCATGGCCCACCATACGTCCTTGACGATCAACCACCACGACATCGAGGGCAACCGGACTGGATAGATGGGCGAGTGCTTCCGCGCGCGCGGCACGCGCCACCTTGTCGCCAAGCGGAAAACCGGTGGCGAGTTGCAGGGCTTCGGATGCGGTATTCGCGGTTTGTATTGATTCGACCAATCGTGCCGGCCCGCCAATACCGGCAACCAAATCGGCAAGCTTGTCGAAATCAACCTGGCTACGCGCGGAATGAAGATCGAGATGGCCTTGTGCAAGTTTCGTCAGTTTGGCGAAGCCGCCGGCAATCGTCAGCCGCGGTATCGGATGGCCATTGAGATATTTCAGCATCCCACCAACGAAATCACCCATATCAATAATAGCCGAATCATCCAGACCGTGAATTCGCCGAACCGCCGCATCGGATGTCTTGCCGGTAGCGCCGGCGATATGCTCGACGCCCGTTGCCCGCGCGACGTCGATACCTTGCCGAATCGAATGTATCCATGCGCTGCAAGAATAGGGAATAACGATACCTGTTGTGCCTAGGATCGATAGACCGCCGACGATACCCAGCCGCGGATTCCAGGTCCGTGCGGCAATTTCTTCACCGCCCGGGATCGAGATGATCACCGCAACATCGGCCGTCACATTATTGTGCGTTGCGACTTCCTTGAGCATTTTCTCGATCAGCGCGCGTGGTCCCGGGTTGATCGCCGCTTGACCGGGTGGAATAGGCAGCCCTGGCTTGGTCACTGTGCCGACCCCCGCGCCCGCATGAAAAGTAATGCCCTGGCCCCTGGGACCGGGACAGACACGCGCAACAACCAGCGCGCCATGCGTCACATCCGGATCATCACCCGCATCCTTTATGATGCCGGCCGACGCCGCACCAACCTCCAGCACCTTATTTGCAAGGAAGAAGGACGGTGTTTCTCCTTTCGGAAGCTGAATCGTCACGGGGTCTGGAAAACTACCGGTCAATAGCGCCTGATAGGCGGCGCGCGCAGCCGCGGCGGCGCAAGCGCCGGTCGTCCATCCGCGTCGTAAAATGCCTTGAGGTTTACGATTCATAGGCATCATTTTATCAAACCCGTGAATTTGTGATACTCAGTAATCAAATCACATCCCGCCAAGGAGATTTCCGTGACCAGCAGTTTTGCCACTCGGCCCACCGCCCGTACGATCCCAATCACCCCGCTCACCGCCGATGCCTTTGGCGCCTGGTTAAAACGCCAACCCGACGCTATCTCGAAATGGGTTCAGGCCGCGGATTTCAAAGCCTCCCCAGGCGCGACTCTGCTCTTGCCAGGCGATGGGAAAAAGGCGGTAGTCTCGGGCGCGCTTGTCGGCGTTACCGGTGATGACGACATATGGTCATGGGCGGCGGCCAGCGACAAGCTTCCCAAGGGCCGCTATAGGATGGCGCGGGAACCGAAAGCCGCGACAGCGAACCGGATAACGCTCGGCTGGGGTCTCGCAGCCTATAAATTCACGCGCTACAAGGGCACCCTTGGCCCTCGCGCCGAATTGGTGTGGCCGCAAAATGCGAACAAGAGTGCGATCGAGGGCACGGTTGGCGGCACGTTCCTGACCCGCGACCTAATCAACACGCCCGCCGCCGATATGGGACCGGAAGAACTCGCCGATGCCGCTAAAACACTCGCGCGCCAGTTCAAAGGGACCTGCAGCGTCATCGTTGGCAACGATCTGTTGAAGAAGAACTTTCCGGCAATTCACGCTGTCGGGCGCGCCTCCAGCCGCGCGCCGCGATTGATTGATTTGAAATGGGGCCGTACCGGCGACCCGAAGGTCACATTGGTCGGTAAAGGCGTGTGTTTCGATACCGGCGGGCTTGATCTCAAGGGCGCCGCCGGCATGCTCATGATGAAGAAGGACATGGGCGGTGCCGCGCATGTGCTGGGGCTCGCCCATATGATCATGGCGGCGAAGCTGCGCGTCCGGCTGCGTGTTCTAATTCCGGCGGTTGAGAACAGCGTCTCCGGCAACGCCTACCGGCCAATGGACGTCATCCCCACGCGCAAGGGGCTGACGGTTGAAATTGGCAATACGGATGCGGAAGGCCGTGTCGTACTGTCCGATGCGCTGGCCTTGGCGGCATCGGAAAAACCGGCCGTGATTTTGGATTTCGCGACCTTAACCGGCGCCGCGCGTATCGCGCTCGGGCCGAGCCTTCCGGCGATGTTCTGCAATGACGATGCGCTCGCCAACGCTTTTTTGAAATGCGGCACCGCCGCCGACGACCCGGTATGGCGCATGCCCCTGTGGCAACCTTACCGTAAATATATCGAGCCCAATATCGCCGACCTGAGCAACACGGGGAAAATTCCACAAGGCGGATCGATCACTGCAGCGCTGTTCCTGGAGTCCTTCGTCGAGGATACGATTCCCTGGGCCCATTTCGACATCATGGCGTGGAATTCCGCTTCACAACCTGGCAAACCGGAAGGCGGCGAAGCCATGGCGATGCGGGCGGCATTCGACGTTATCGCCTCGCAATACGCCAAGTAGAAGAGTTAACCCAGGGCCTCGTCCAGCAGGGCTGGCAGTATCGCCATATCGTTAAAGGTACGCGCAGCCCCTCTGTCGCGCAGTGTGGCCGCATGGCCATCCCGGATATGACTGCCCCCGACGAATCCCAGGACGGTCATGCCGGCCGCGACCGCGGCATCGACCCCGGGCAAACTGTCCTCGATAACGATGCATTCAGCCGGCGCGGCGGCCATCTCGCCCGCGGCATGCAAAAACAAATCGGGCGCCGGTTTACCGTGCTCAACCATTGCCGCGCTGAAAATCGCTGCGTCGTCGAAATGCTGGTACAGCCCAGTCGATTTCAGGGAGCGGCGGATACGCAGCGGCGATGAAGAGGATGCGACGCAGCGGCGCGGGGCATGTGCCGTGAGTACCGCGTCGATACCGTCAACCGCTAGCAGTTCCGCATCGAAGACCGTGTTCGCGCGGGCACGGCAACGTTCCCCAAAATCGTCCGGAATGGCCCGGCCTAGTTCCGCTTCGACGATCCCAACCATCGTCGGTGTGCTAAGGCCGGTAAACCGTGCGATCGCCGTTTCGGTATCGATTGGGTAACCGTATTCGGTGAACTGCTCAGCGGCGATGCGGTTGAAGAGAATTTCACTATCCACCAACACGCCGTCGCAATCGAAAATAACCAGCGTCATGTCGTACCCTCGCGTCGAAACATGTCCCGGGCGGCGAGCAAGGCGCCACCGACGATTAGCGCGCACGCCGCCGCGACCACGCCGCTCAACACGCCTTGGCCGAAGGCGATCAACAGTAAGGTCGAGATCAAGGGCGCGGCATAGGAAAATACGCCAAGCGCCCGGATATCGCCGCGCTTCACGCCGATATCCCAAGCGAAAAACGCCGCTCCGACCGGTCCCAGACCAAGGCCCAAGACGGCGAGCCATTGACCGGTTCCTTGCGGCCAGACCGTCGTCTCGAAGGCAAGATGCGCCAGCAAACCAAGCAGTGCCGAAGCGCCACAAAACCAACCAACCGTATCGGTCGGTACCGCGCCGAATCGCCGGCTCAATACCGAATAGGCCGACCAGGTGAGAGCGCAGGCCCCCGCCGCCATATAACCGAGCGTATAATCGGACTGAAAGGCCACCCGGCCGCCATCCGTCACCAGCAGAACACTGCCTGCAAGCCCCGCGAACGCGCCCATGACATGCCACCAACGCAGATGCTCGCCGGGCAGCAGCGCGGAAAACAGCACGATCAGCAAGGGCCACATATACGCGATCAGGCTCGCATCGACGGCTGGTGCGTTTCGCAGTGCCATGAAATAGAAGAAATGGTACCCGAACAATCCACCCACGCCGAGGATCCAGACGGGCAAGGGATGACGTAAATGCGCCCGGAAATCCTCGCCCCTCACCAGCCATTTTATACAGGCCATCGAGAATGCGATGCTAAACGCCATCGCCACGAGTTGAAACGGTGGGACTGTTCCGGACCAGGTGGTGAACAGCGCTAGCGCACCCCACATCAACACCGCCGTCGATCCGATGAACGTCGCTCGATTCACCGCGCTGCCGCCGACATTTCAATGACGCGCAACGTCTCTTTCCAAAGGTTTAGCGGCCCCAGCTCATGGGGATTAATCCATTGCACGCCGGCCGCGTCCGAACCCGCCACGGCGTCGCCGCTGCGCCATTCAGCGGCGAAGTCGACCAGCGTATATTGCATCCGGACACGGCCCGCCTCATCACGGGTAATCGTATCCACCACGTCGATCAGATGCGTCACATCGATTTCAACCCCGGTTTCCTCGCGCACTTCGCGCGTGGCGGTTTCGCGCACCGTTTCACCAAGCTCCTGCATGCCGCCCGGGAGGCTCCAGCTTCCGGCACGTGGCGCCTTGCCGCGTTGGATCAATAACAATTCGGGGCCGCGCCAGACGACGACCCCCACGCCGACCATCGGACGGTCGGGATATTCCCGCGACATCGTGTGTACCCTGCTCTAATCGCGCTTCGGAACACCGTACAGGTAGCGAGTGTTGACTTCGGTTTCGTTGCCGTCGGGGTCCATCATGAATAGCGCCCGTCGTTCGCCCCGTTCGCCATAAGGCCCGCGCGTGAAATGCCGGCTGCCTTCGAACTTCGTGAGGATTTCATCGAAGGCTTCTTCCGTCACCGTCATGGCGAAATGCATCGGCCCACCGCCTTGGTGCAATCCAGTATGGTTTTCTATTTGCAGGACCAAATGGCCGCGTTCCATTTGCAGGTAGGTTTTTTCATCGTCCTGCTTGTCTAGAGGTATGCCTAGAATGCCATGGTAAAAGTCGATCGCTTTCTCCATGTTTTTAACCTTCAGAAATATCTCTTCGATTCCAATAACACTCATGGCCTGTCTTCTCCTTTGTAAAGCGATCGCGCCGACAAGGAGTATATCGGCGTTGCATTACGTGTGGCCAGGGTCCCTTTTCGGGCGGCTTGGTATAAGCTGGCGCACAACAGGAGGATCACATGCAATACAGACAAGTAGGTGCGAGCGGCCTGAACGTGTCGC
>JAJFJC010000370.1 GCA_021774385.1 Alphaproteobacteria bacterium | reverse complement strand
ACTCGCGGCCCAGTGCTTGCGCCATCAGGGCGGACTGATTGTACCGTCGCGTAAATAAACGCCACCGGTGCAACGGTACCGGCACGATAAGATCGACATCCGACAGAAGGTCGCCCCCCGCACGCGCCAGCCATCGCCCGAAGGAAGGCGCCTGATGCGTCTGGTCCGCGTGTTTGAAGGACAGAATTAAGGACCGGCTGGCATTGTCATAGACAAATACGGCCCGCGCCCGGTCATACTGCGGCAGCCGTCGCGTGCAGGACGCACATAGGCTTTGCAACGGTGCTTCAAATTCAAACGGATAGCCACAACACGCGCATCCCGGTGGACCGAGAAACCGTAGCGTATCCCAACAGGATGCGCATAGCGCCCCATCATCCACCACCGTGACACCGCACGACATGCACCGCATCGGCAAGATGGCATTGAGAATGGACCGGGCAAATGGTGCGGCGGATATCGCCATTTCCGCTAGGGAGCGAACTCCGGAAAGACTAGCGTGCCGTCCCGTTTGATTTGATTGATCAGTTCGATTTCCCAGTCCAAATACTGATTCATCGCATCCTCGACAGTGCCTTCGCGGTCATAGGGTTTGTAGAAGATGTCTTCGCGTTCGGCGGCGAGGTTCGTATAGCCTTCCTCGATCGCCAATCCCGCCGCGCGCCAGCCATCCGTGCCGCCATCCAACGCAAACACGTCGGCATCGGTCAAACGCGCCAGATTCTGCGCGCCAAGCCGTGCCAATTGTCCATCGCCGCTTGTGACGATATAGGATTTCGCGGACGGCAACTTGGTCAAGGCATCTTCCAAGCGGGACCGTATCGCCCACCATGCGCCCGCGATATGACCATCGCGGTAACTGAGACTGTCGGCCAAATCGACGATCAGGGAGTCGGCGGAAATCTCTGAAGGCGCGATCGATTTTATCTGCGCTGATTCCGCCTCGAGGCATGCCGACGCGTCCGCACCGGAAACGCTAGGCATTCCCTCCAATCCGCCCTTCAGGACGAACACGTCCGTCCAACCCATTTGTATCAGCCAATGCGCGGTCATCGTCGCGCGCACGCCGGTATCATCGATCAGCACAATCCGGGCATTGCTCGTCGCCACGTACTTATCCGTCGCCTGAACGAGTTGCCCGCCAGCGGCATACCGGGAGCCGACGACATGTCCGGCTTCATATTCTTCCGGCGAGCGCACATCGAACAAGTAAAGTGTCCGCGCTTCGGTCTCGCTCAGCCACCGTGTGGCCGTACCAATATCAATCGTCTCAACACCATATTTTTCGGCAACCCGCCGCGCGGCTTCCTGCGACCATTCGAGCCCCTGATCCGTGACGGCCTCATATTTTCGCGTCGCGCCATGTTCGAGTTCCAGACCTGCCAGATGCCATCCCATCGTGCCATTGGTCAACGCCATTACCTTATTAGGCGTCCCCGCATTGATCAGCGATTGCGCACCAATAATCGATCGCGTGCGGCCGGCGCAATTCACGACGACGAGCGTCTCTGGGTTTGGCGCTAAATCACGGACATGATAAGCGAGTTCCGCCCCAGGGGAGTCGATGCCGCCGGGAATATTCATACGGTGGTATTCATCCATCGGCCGGCTGTCGAGGATCACCATGTCCTCGCCCGCATCGATCTTCGCCTTTAACGTCTCGGCGGAGATATTCGGCGTATCGCAATGGTGCTCGACATATTCGCCAAACACCTTGGAGGGCACGTTCATGCCACTGAACAGCTCGAACCCGGCAGAGGCCCAGGCCTCCACGCCGCCCGTCATAATCTTCAGGTCGGTATAGCCCATCGCGGACAATGTCGCGGCGGCCCGCGCCGCAAGCCCATCACCGGCATCGATTAGCACGATACGGGTCCCAGCACGCGGGACGAGCGCGCGAACCGAGAGCTCGATTCCGCTCAAGGGGATATTGGCGCACCGTAGCAAATGGCGTTGACCAAAAACACCCTCTTCCCGTACGTCGATTACCGCAAGTTCTTCGCCATCGTCGAATAACCCACGCAATGCTTTCGCATCGATGTTCCCCGCTGCCGCCATGTTTCCCTCCTGTTTCGTCACTAGATCTTACTGTAGGCGCTGCAAAAGACAGCCTCAACCGGCTTCGGAATTGCACCCGCCGCGGAAGCCGACCATAGTGCCGCCAAATGTCCAATGAAATGACTGTATTCGACCGGCGGCTTGTCCGCGCCCGAAGGAACCGCGCGGCGCCTGAATTTCATGAGTTCGACTTCTTGTTCCGAGAAGTCGCCGACCGCCTCGCGGATCGATTGGAGGACATCACCCGTTCCTTTCCAGTGGCGCTCGATATGGGTTGCCATGGGAATGTTCTGGCTTCGGGGTTAAAGGGCCGGGGACAGATAGAAACGCTCATCCAGTGCGACCTGTCGGATCAAATGCTGCATCCCTCCAACGGCTTTGCGGTAGTCGCGGACGAAGAAGCGTTGCCATTCGAGGGGCCGCTTTTCGACTTGGTGTTAAGCAATCTATCATTGCATTGGGTCAATGACCTACCAGGTGCGCTCGTCCAAGCAAACCGGTGTCTTAAACCCGATGGCCTGTTTCTCGGCGCGATGCTGGGCGGCGATACATTGCATGAGCTTCGTGATTGCCTGATGGAGGCCGAACTTGAAATCCGCGAGGGAGCAAGTCCACGCATTTCACCCTTCGCACAGGTTCGCGACGCCGGCGGATTGCTGCAAAGGGCCGGCTTCGCACTGCCCGTCACCGACAGCGACGTGATAACGGTAACCTACGAAAATGCCTTTCTTCTGATGCGAGACCTGCGGGGCATGGGCGAAACCGGCGCGGGCCTGACACGGGCGCGGCAATTTACACAGCGGACCATCTTTCTCCGCGCCGCCGAAATTTATGAAGATCGATATGCCGGCGCAGACGGTCGTATCTCCGCCACATTCGAAGTCATTTTCTTGCATGGTTGGGCGCCCCACGCTTCGCAACAGCAAGCGCTCCGCCCCGGCAGCGCGGAGAATAGATTAGCCGACGCGCTCGGCTCAACAGAGGTTGCGACGGACGACAAAGCCGGTCCGACGTAGCCGGGCTAAAGGAAATCCTGAAGCATCGCCACCAAGGGCACATCCGCCGGTGGCATTGGATAGTCATTTAGGCGCATGGGCCTTACCCAGGCGAGCTTTTGGCCCTCACGGCCTTGCGGCGTACCCTTCCAGATACGGCAGACATAGAGTGGCATCAACAGGTGGAAATCTTCGTAAGAATGGCTGGCGAAGGTCAAGGGCGCGAGGCAGCTTTGCCGCGTATCGACTCCTAGTTCTTCCTGAAGCTCACGGATCAACGCCGCGTCGGGCGCCTCACCGCTTTCGACCTTTCCGCCGGGGAATTCCCAAAGCCCCGCCATCGATTTTCCTTCCGGACGTTGCGCGATGAGAACGCGCCCATCCGCATCGATCAGCGCCACGGCTACGACCAGAACGACCGGCAGGCCTGAAGCAGAATTCTCACCGCTCGCGTCCCAACACCCGCTTGGCATGCCTTGGTCTTCAATCAGGATCGATAGTCCGCGTTAATGGAAATGTATCCATGCGTCAGATCACAGGTCCAGACCCGTGCCTTGCCGCGCCCAAGGCCAATATCGATATGAAATCCGACGTCCCGGCCCTTCATATGATCGGCGACTGGCGCCTCCACGTAATCATCGCGAACCTGACCGTTCTCCGTGATCTGTATACCACCCATGGCGATTGAAAGCCGGTCCCGGTCTGCCGGCTCACCCGCCTTGCCGACCGCCATGACGATGCGGCCCCAATTGGCATCCTCGCCGGCCACCGCTGTCTTGACCAAGGGCGAATTCGCCACCGCGAGGCCAATCTTACGGGCGGATTGTGCCGACACCGCGCCGGTGACATCGATCGTCAACAACTTCTGAGCCCCTTCGCCATCACGAACTACTTGCGTCGCGAGATCGATCAGCAGTTCCTCGACGGCCCGGCGAAAATCCTTCAAATGCGCATCCCGGGCGGAAGACACCGCCGGGTGGCGTTTACTCTTGCCCGTGGCGCAAAACAAAACGGTGTCGCTGGTCGAGGTATCGCTATCGACGGTAATGCAATTGTACGATTTATCCACCGCCGCCTTGAGAATGGATTGCAACGCGCGCGCCGGGATTTTTGCGTCGGTAAACACGAAACTCAGCATCGTCGCCATATCAGGCGCAATCATACCAGAGCCCTTGGTGAACCCCGCGACGGTTATATCCGAATTTCCGATCTTCGCGGTCCGCACAGCGGCCTTGGGAAACGTATCGGTCGTCATGATGGCTTCCGCCGCGCGTTGCCAGGATTTCGGTTTCAAATCCCGAACCATGCGTGGCAGGCTCTTCGCGATGTAATCCGCGGGGACCGGTTCGCCGATTACGCCGGTCGATGCGACATAGACCTCGTTGCGCGGACAACCGATCTGCTTAGCCGTGGCCTTCACGGTCTCCTCGACGACCAAATCACCGGCATTGCCGGTAAAGGCGTTGGCATTGCCGGAATTCACCACGAGCGCGCGGACCTTGCCGCCGGACAGTATTTTCTTGCACCAATCGACGGGCGCGGATGGGCAGCGCGACGTCGTGAATGTGCCGGCGATGGTCGTGCCACGTGCGAGACGGGCGACCATCAGATCCTTAACGCCCTACGCGGGCTTCAGACCAACATGACGGCCGGCCAGT
>JAJFJC010000369.1 GCA_021774385.1 Alphaproteobacteria bacterium | reverse complement strand
TGCTTATTCTATCGCCTTCCACCCCCTCCTTATCCCTCCCCCCTCCTGGGGGATTTGTTTTTTTTTATAAATAATGCTATTCATCCCGCCCCCGGGGTGGGGGTGGGTTGGGGGGGGGGGGACTCGCAGCCATAAAATCATTTAATCAGCCCCCGCCGACTGACTTTCGATCCACTTTTCAGCAGACCCTCTCGCCAGAGTGCGGATGCGCAGAATATAGGCCTGCCGCTCCGTTACGCTAATGACACCGCGCGCGTCCAGCAGATTGAAAAGATGGCTTGCCTTGAGGCATTGGTCGTAGGCGGGCAACGCCAATCCGGCATCGAGGATTGCCTGACATTCCTTTTCAGCGTCTTCGAAATGCCGCCGCAGCATTTCGACGTCGGCATGCTCGAAATTGTAGGCGGAGAATTCCCGTTCCGCCTGCAGAAATACTTCACCATAGGTCATACCATCGGCGTTGAAAGCGAGGTCGTAGACATTCTCGACACCCTGAACATACATCGCCAACCGTTCCAGCCCATAGGTCAGTTCGACGGAAACCGGATCGCAATCGATGCCGCCGACTTGCTGAAAATAGGTGAATTGGCTGACTTCCATGCCGTCGCACCAAACCTCCCAGCCAAGGCCCCAGGCGCCCAGGGTCGGGCTTTCCCAATCGTCCTCGACAAAGCGGATATCATGGGCCAGCGGATCGATACCGAGCGCCCGCAAGCTACCGAGATACAGTTCCTGACTATCCGCGGGCGAGGGCTTCAGGATCACCTGATATTGATAGTAATGCTGCAGCCGGTTGGGGTTCTCGCCGTAGCGGCCGTCTGTCGGCCGCCGCGACGGCTGAACATAGGCCGCCCTCCAGGGTTTGGGGCCAAGCGCCCTAAGGGTCGTGGCAGGATGAAACGTCCCGGCCCCGACTTCCATGTCGTATGGTTGCAGAATCACGCAACCGCGCGCCGCCCAGTAAGCGTGCAGTTTGAGGATAAGCGCTTGAAAACTGTTGTCTTGTGCGTTGTCTGGGGCCATGACCCGGCCAATGATTGGGCGCGAATGCGCCGCAACCTAACGGCGCCCCGAACCAGGGTCAACTAATGGATCGTTAACCGTAGGGACAATTCGGTTTTCCGCAATTGCTATCAATTCCTTCGGCGATATACGCATCACAAACAGAGCACTGCACGGTCTCTGCGATACCATCACGCCCCGCTTCTTCGCCACGGGCGATCTTTTGCTTACGCTGATGATCAATCCGGCCGAAAAATTTAAAACCGTACCATGCAATCGCAATGACGGCGGCGAGGACCAAGAGTTTTTGCACCATTACCGAATATCTAACCCAGATCACATTTGCCGGTCAAAATTATTTAAATTTCGACGTTAAAGACCGAATCGCGCCCAAAGCGCGCGCGCTTCAGCCGCGTCGAACAAATCATCAGTCCAGGTCGCCCGCATGCCCAACCGGCGCTCGAGCCAACCGCGGCGTGCGCCAACGGGTTTCAGTCGCACTTTCTCGCCAAATTTTTCACGCATCACGGTTCGTAAATCGCCAAGGCCGTCGATCAATCCAAGCGACAACGATCTATTTCCCGTCCAAAACTCACCGCTGAACAATATGTCGTCGGCCGCCTCCAAACGACCGCCCCGCCGCGCACGAACATAGGTCTTGAACTGTTCGTGAATGTCCGCCTGCAACTCCTTAAGATGTTCGATGTCCTCCGGATTTTCAGCTTGAAAAGGGTCCAGGATCGCCTTCTTTTTGCCAGCCGTATAAACCCGGCGTTCGACGCCGATCTTTTCCAGCAAGGAAGGAAACCCAAAACCGGCGGAAACGACACCGATCGAACCAACGACGGATGCACCGTCGGCGTATATTTCATCCGCCGCGCACGCCAGCCAATATCCACCGGAAGCGGCGACATCCTCGCAAAACGCATAAACCGGCAACTCTTTCTCTTTCGCGAGCGCGCGAACCCGGGTTGCGATCAAGGCCGATTGCACGGGTGAACCACCAGGCGAATTGATAGAGAGCGCGATTGCCGAAACCTTCGACATCTTAAATGCATTCTCTATCGGCTCCGCGAGGTCCGCCATGGTGAGCCCACCACGGCGCAGCCCACCCTGCCGGCCAATGATACCGTCCAGGCGTAATACGGCTACTGTCGGCGCATGTTCCAATCTGTCGGCAATTTTATCGCCGATCCAGGGCACGCGCCGGATCCAATTTACTGGCTGTTTTTCCATCATTGTTGTTATTTAAGCGTCGGAGGCGGATTTTCCAAGATGTTCAAACCGCCAGCGCCTCGCCGTCGCGTAAAATCGCAAGTGCTTCGGCGGTGTAGGCGTTATCTTCACCATGCAAAGTCAGGCCCGCCGACAATCGCAGCGGAGTCCGAACATCACGGCGCGCCCGAATTATCACGCGCTTGGCTGGGCGGTCGCGGCCCGGCCAGAGCGGCACCACAACGATCCCACCCGCTCGTTCGCGAAACAACGCCAACAGTTCATCCAACCGATCCGCACGATGCACCATCGTAATACTGCCCTTTGGCTTCACCATGTCGAGACAAAAGTCGATCCAGGCGGCAAGGTCCGCATCCCCTTCCACCATCGCCACCGCCTTCGAAGGGTTAGGCGGTGCACCTCCACGATCCGATGGCATATAGGGTGGGTTTGCCATCACGTGATCGAACATCGCCGGACGCAAGGTCGGCGGCGGTTCCAGTAAATCACCCTCAAAAACCTCTACCCGGTCCGAAAGATCATTTTGTTCGATATTCTCCCCCGCGAGATCTACAAAACGCGGCTGCAATTCAAGACCCGACACCCGGGCGCCGGGAACTCTTACGGCATAGCAAAGGGCGGCGGCGCCAACACCCGCCCCAACATCGAGAACAGTTCCCGCCACCGCCGGTGTCGCCGCGGCCAAGAGAACCGGATCAACGGCAACGCGATATCCGTCCTCCGGCTGGCGCAACCGGACACGCCCGCCAAGCAGGCTGTCGGCTTTGGGTCCGCACATTTCTATTTCCCCGGCTTCAGCTAGAAGCCGGTTGGCGGCGTCGAAATCTTGATCGGCGACGAGCAAACGGCGCGGAATTGCACTCGCTGACCCCTCCAAGACGCTTGTGTGACTGTCGAGTATGAAGGCCTCGATTTCCTGATCCGCCAGCAACGCCGTCAGCCAGGATATTCGGACAGGATCAGTCGTTCTCAGCAATTCCTTCATGGCTCTCCGCATGGTGCCCAGCAGCCGGCGATGTACTTGACCGATGTGGGTGTTGAACTATGCTCCGAATGCTTCTGTCAATATACGGAGCAAAAAGGGAGCAGATAGTGGCAGTCGTCGTCGACTTCGAATCGCCGCGCCGAGA
>JAJFJC010000368.1 GCA_021774385.1 Alphaproteobacteria bacterium | reverse complement strand
ATTGATACAACCTTGCCCGCGCCGTTCAAACACGAAGTACGCGCTTCAACGCCATCCTATTAGGCTAAATGATGTCGGGTGCCCTCTATAGAAGCGCCCTCCTCTCCAGCGATGACATAAGACATTCTTATGCAGTCTCCTCATTTCTATCCTATTGGCGACAGCGGATTTCAAAGAAGAGTTCAGTTGCCTTGATACCAGAGACTACCAAAGGGCATTTTTAGCCGAAACAGAACCCGCTTTGGGCACGATTCCATGAAATCGCGGAACTACAATTCGCGGCATAAATTATGCGGCGCGACATTAAACAATTTATTTTAGAACACTGCGGCAATAATTCTCTTTTATTCTTTTAAATCACAAATAGTTTCGCATTTAGCACGGCCATTGCTTGCGCGAACGTGACTCTTTGATGAAAATAGCACATCGGAATTCGCGAAAATCCCTTAAGCAAACGTGATCCATCATGAATATTGCTGAAGCTCGGCACGATGAGGCGCTCATCCTTCAACCAGATGGTCGGTTGGATCAGGATTCGGCAGCGGATTTTCAGGAACGGCTCGTTCAAGCCGTGAGTGGCCCCGATAAGGCGGTGATCGTGGACTTTAGCATGATTCCATATATCAGCAGCGTTGGACTCCGTGCGATAATGATCGCCGCTAAACAGAGTAAAGTCGAAGGTGTTTCCCTATCCGTCGCCGCGTTAACACCAACCGTAAATGAAATTTTCGAGATCAGCCGCTTCAGCTACGTGGTAAACATATTTGAGAACCTCAAGGAAGCCATTGGTGCCGTGTCCGATACGGCGCTTCAGGCGTACGAAGCATCCTGATTTGCCATACCTAACCGGTTTGACTATTACAAACCGGACAACCGAGTAGCGGCGGATATCCGACGCTAACACTACCAGGGGGAATCGTATCGATGCTGGTCCGGTTCTGGGGAACGCGGGGGTCGTTACCGGCCCCAATGAACGCGCGAACCGCGCGCGAAAAAATACGCAACGCGCTTCGCAAAAGCGTCGATCACGACCTGAGTTCCGACGATAAGATCGAACAGTTTATCGATACCGAATTGGACTTCGCCGGTCACGGCACCTATGGCGGCAACACTTCTTGCGTCGAGATAGATGGCGGCGGCGACGAATACGTGGTGTGCGATCTTGGTAGCGGCGCCCGTGAGTACGGCAATGCGATCATGTCCAAATCAATTCCGCAAAAGTCACCGATTATCAACGTATTCCAATCTCATCCCCACTGGGACCATATCTGCGGATTCCCGTTCTTCGTCCCGGCCTATATTCCCGGCAATAAGATAAAAATTCATGGTTGTCACGACACGCTTGAGGAAGCCTATAGAACACAAAATTCCGCACCGGGCTTCCCGGTCGATTTCGACATGCTCGGGGCCGATATCGAATTCGTGAAACTAGAGCCGGGCCAAGAATATGAAATCGCCGGAATGAGGGTTACGGCGATGGAACAATATCATTCCGGAGATTCGTACGGATACCGATTCGAAAAAAACGGAAAGGCAACCGTCTATTCAACGGACTCCGAGCATAAATTCGAATCGATTGACGAGAGTTACGGCTTCGTCGAGTTCTTCCGCAACGCCGATCTGCTTATCTTCGACGCGATGTACTCTCTCGCCGATGCGATTTCACTCAAGGAGGATTGGGGGCATTCGAGCAATATTATCGGCGTCGAATTGGCCCACCGCGCGAATGTTAAAAAGCTTTGCCTGTTTCACCACGACCCAAATTCCGACGATGAAACCATTTCCCGAATTCTAGCGGAAACCGTTCGTTTCGAAGAGTTAAGCGAGGAAGGTGATTCTTTATCGGTATGCGCGGCTTATGACGGCCAAGTGATAGAGCTGTAAAAACACATGCCAGCGGAACGAGTCAGAAACACACTCGCTTCGGTCTTTCATTGGCGTGGACGAACGTTGGCGCTTATTTGCTTGATTGGTTTTTTAATCTTTCGCATCGTCGAACCGGTCCCATTCGAAACACTTCGCACGACATTATTCGATGCCCTCCATGTCATGAAGCCGCGCGCGCGGCAGGAACTTCCGGTAATCATCGTTGATATCGATGAAAAGAGCCTCGCAAAGTACGGCCAGTGGCCGTGGCCGCGCAATTTGATGGCTAGACTTGTCGACCGTGTCGGTGAAGCGCGTCCGTTGGCGGTCGGATTCGACATACTATTCTCCGAGCCAGATCGATATTCACCGCACCGTATACTCGACAACTTTCAGCACATGAGCCCGACGCTGAAACGAGAACTCGCGGCGCTGCAGTCGAATGACAAGTTGCTGGCAAAGAGCTTATCAAAAATACCATCCGTCATTGGCATCGGTGCGTTGCTGAGCGATGAAAAAACCGTCAACACGAGGCCGGTAAAGCAAATACCTGTCGTCGAAAGAGGGAGCAGCGCAAAACCTTACTTGCTGCACTTTCCCACCGCGTTGCAAAGTATCCCGGAGTTGGATGGCGCCGCTAAAAGCCGGGCATCCCTTAACGTGTTACCGGAATTTGATGGAGTCGTACGGCGCGTCCCGCTCGTTATCGATATCGGTGGCACTGTAACGCCAACCCTTACTTTGGAAATGCTTCGACTGGCCGTTGGCGCTTCTCATTTTGCGATCCATAGCGATACGCACGGCATTCGAGGAATTTCTGTCGACGATGTCTTCGTACCGACCGAATCCGACGGGCGTATCTGGGTTAATTTTTCAGAACCGAATGGAAACCTTTACGTTTCCGCAGCTGACATTCTAGACGGCACGCCGCAGGCACGATTATTGGCGGGAAAACTTGTATTGCTTGGTAGTACTGGGCTTGGCCTGACGGATACCAAAGCGACGCCGGTCGCTGCACAAATGAACGGGATTGAAGTACACGCCCATGTCCTTGAGTCGATTATCTCCGGCAAGCACCTGATCCGTCCGATATATGCCGATTGGCTGGAACTGGGCATCACCTTCGTGACGGGATTATTTTTAATACTGATTGTCCCCTCGCTCGGTTCTAAATGGGCAAGCGCCCCACTTGCCGTCCTCATAATATCACTCGCGATCGTTGCTTGGGTGGCACACGCGAAATTCGCGTTGCGGATTGATACCAGTTTTGCCGGCGCGGCTAACACAACCGTTTTTGCGATTTTGCTTATCGCCTCACTCATTGAAACAGACAGGCTACGCCGGTTACTTCAACGCGATCTTGATCTGGAACGTGCTGCCGCGGAACGACTCGAAGGTGAACTATCGGCGGCCCGGTCAATCCAACTTGGAATCCTGCCAAGTGATTTTCCAGCCTTTCCCGAACATCAGGAATTTGACCTTTACGCGTTCCTAGAGCCCGCGAAAGCCGTCGGCGGTGACCTCTATGATTTCGAAATGTTGGATGATCACCATCTGTTTTTCATTGTCGGCGATGTCTCGGGCAAAGGAATTCCCGCGTCGCTTTTCATGGCACTTACCAAGGCGCTTTATAAAAGCAGCGCGATGCGCCGCCGGATCGAAATAGAATCCATAATGACCGAAGCAAACGCGGAAATCTCCCGCGAGAACCCCGCCATGATGTTCGTGACAGCGTTATCCGGGATACTCGACATCCGAACGGGTCTTGTTCAGTTTTGTAATGCGGGCCACGATCCACCATTCCTATTGTCACCAGGCCAACCTGTTACGACGATAAAGAACGACGGTGGCCCGCCCCTCTGCGTCCTGGACGATTTTGAGTATCCAAGAGATACCTATCAACTAAACCCAGGCGATATGATCGTCCTGTTCACCGACGGCGTGACCGAAGCTCTTAATCCAGACAAGGACCTTTACACCTCCGCAAGGCTCGAAACCTTCCTATCCAAACAGCCTGACGACCTTGACTGCGCGGCCCTTGCGAGCGGGATTTATGAGGACGTTAAAATGTTCGCCGATGGGGCCGAACCATCGGACGATGTGACCTTGCTGACGCTGCGATATCTCGGGCCACAAGCGGCCACGGCCACTTAACGAACCATTATTTCGACGCGCCGGTTTTTCGCTTCGTGCTTGTTATTCTTGGTTTTCACCAGCAAATCCCATTCGCCGCGACCATAGACGAAAATTAGATTCGCCTTGATTCCACGTGCTACGAGCTTCTCTCTAATCGCGTCAGCGCGCCGAATCGACAATTTCTCATTATAAGCGGTGCCGCCAACCGAATCGGTATGCCCCGTCACCTCGACTTCATACGCCTGGCGGCTGGCAATATCGCTAAAGACTTTCTCAAAATCTTTTTGCGAATCTTCGGTAAGCGCCGCGCTATCACCTTTGAAATACAACCGGAAACGTCGCGGTAAAACGGGCAATGACGCGATTGTCTTTTTAAAAATACTATCAACGTCTTTTTGAGTCACGGCAACGGCTTCCACCTTACCTGCCGTCGTCACCTTTGCCGCTGCCAACGGTTTATTCAGCAGCACCTTATTCTTGCCATCATTGAATTCGACGGCGCCGACTTTTCCGCTTTCATCCGGCAGAACGATAACGAGGCTCTTGCCAAGACGTGGTTCCGTACACGCCGCCGACAAGAGTAGGATCAACAAGATTGCAAATTTTGACGACCGTTGAATCAAGATAGCCTCCCGTCCGCTTTATTGTTTTTCTTCGTTGACACGAACGAGAAAGCGCGTGCCTCGAACTCCTAAAATAGCCGACGGCGTACGAATGCGCATTGCTTTCGGTGACCCCCGCGCGATATCGCCCGATACAACCGAGAGCGTCCCCTTACCAAGCTTTGCCAAAAACGAGCCCTTCAACGTAACGGGATTAAATTCGAACTCCTCCATACTAACGGAGCTGTTCGGTCCCGCGGAGAAAACGGTATTGTCATTGAACGTAACACCGACCGAACCATCCGCAGCGGTTTCGATGACGTCTTTTTGGTGAAGTACACCACCAACTTCGGCCTTCGAGCGCGTGCCATCCCGCACGACATAGGACTCGCCTGAAACCAATCTGAATTTACCAATACCCGCCGTATCCGCATTCGCTTGAACCGTCCAGAGCAACAAAGTTGCGATGGCCAGTATTGTTCCGCGCCAAATCATCATAATGTACCTCGCCTTCGAAACGCCCCATCTGCGACGGGTTCAAGAACCTGCGTCGCTCCATATTCCTATAACCGATATCTCAATCACGAATTTCATGCCTCTACGTGCCGCAATTGGGTATCAGAGTAAATATCGATCAATCACGCACAAAATACCAGCGCTCTATTTTACCACGTTCATCTTAACATTATTGGATGAACCACGGGAACCAAGTACGGTAGAGCGGCAACGCAATTCTAAAGGGTTTTCGAATTATGGCCACTGCTTCTCTCACTATACGGAATGACTTGTCCGAAATTCGTAGGCTTTCTAGATGGGCCGGTCTTTTTTGCGAGGAACACGGTCTGGAAACATCCGAACACCGACTAAGTTTGGTATTGGAGGAACTCCTTTCCAACGTCATCGCGTACGGATACGACGACGAAGCAGAGCACGAAATTCATGTTGCGTTTGACGTGAATGAAACATCGCTTACCGCGATTTTCGATGACGACGGACGCCCCTTCAATCCCTATGACGCTCAAAAACCAGATATGTCCGGACCCTTGGAAAATCGATCCGTCGGCGGACTTGGAATCCATCTAATCTTAACGATTATGGATTCAGTGGAATATGAGAGAGTGGGCGACCGAAACAGAACGACGATGTCGATGAATTTGGCGCCGTAGCTATATAGGTTTTAGTTTATTGTCCGGTCCGGAGCTTCCTGGGGTTCAGGTACGATGGCGCGTGTTGGGCCAGCCTGATGATGAACGATTTTCCACTGACCATCCTGGCGCACGAAATAGTTGGTCGCGATTAAATGATCGCCATGAATTTCTTCAAAGCAGACGACAAAAGCCGCATCGCCATAAAAGTAAACACGCGGTGAAAGGCAATTAACATCTGGCGAGGTTTCACCCCCTAAAATCGCGCGCCAACTTTCTATTACGTCGTCACGCTCATAGATCGCTTCCCAACCGGGATGAATACAGCAAACCGGGAGCGTTTTCGCCCACATATCCTCCATCGCAGCCATGTCACGATCGGCAAAAGCACGATAAAAGACTTCATTAGCAAATAGAACCGCATCAAGATCCGACATGGGGCGCTCCGTTATTCGATAATGATGCGATGCGCAAAGTCCCGCCCATCACTAACGGTAATGCGCTGGAAACCGAGCATCTTACATAAATCGAAAAATGTGAAGAAATCTTGCACGGCTCCCTCCTTGAACAGTGGAGTCACCCGCGCGACCGCCGTTAAGGTCGCGAGTAAAGCACGCATCCTGTAAATCGTGTTATAGGTATCCGCCTTTACCGAAATAATAATTAGTTTTTCCGCCTGTTCCCCTTTCGCGAATATCGCAAATTCGGGCGCGTAGGCATTCTTCAACATTCGGTTTGTCAATCCGGTCACGAACGCGATACGCGATCGACGGCTACTTTCTTCTAATGTTTGAGCGCGGGCCTTGTAAGTTTCCTCGGTCTCGGGAGTTGGATAGTAATATTCCGCATGTCGGTCTCCCGCGGCACTGGGTGACGAATAAAACGTCAAACACACTACAATTACTATGAATCCAAGTCGGAACATCGGTTCTCCTAACCCATATTGTGTAGGCAGAGGCAGCATACTCCAAACTCTATTCACTGGCGCGCTTGTGCTGGTTAGCTATACTGCGCCGAATCGTTTTGCAGTCTAATTTCGCGAGGTTGTTCCATGCGAGACAAGAAAATTGCGTTTGTCGGATCGGGCTCGCCAAAAGCAACCGAAGCCATGGCGACGCTGACGAAACGATATCCAAACGTTCCCTTCGAAGAAGCGGAAATAATCGTGGCTTTGGGTGGCGATGGGTTCATCCTTCATTGCCTACACCAGACGATGGGGCGGAATATACCGATCTTTGGTATGAATCGCGGCTCAGTCGGCTTTCTAATGAACGAGTATGCCGATGACAAACTGTATGAACGGATACACGACACCGAAACCGTCCAATTCATTCCGCTTCGCCTCAATGCGGTCGGTATAAACGGCGAAGAAAACGAAGCCTTGGCGATTAACGAGGTTTCCCTGCTCCGCGAAACAAGGCAGGCCTCCAAAATCCGAATCCTCGTGGATGGTATAGAGCGCATGCCGGAAATGATTTGCGACGGGGTCCTTGTGGCGACACCCGCTGGCAGCACGGCTTATAATCTCTCCGCGCATGGCCCTATCGTACCGCTTG
>JAJFJC010000367.1 GCA_021774385.1 Alphaproteobacteria bacterium | reverse complement strand
AGGCCAGCCGCAAAATCTCCATCACCTGATCCGGTGTTCTGATCTCTCTTGGGTTGGAAAACGCCCAATCGCCGACCGTGCAGTTTTCGGCCAAACGCGGCAGGTCGCTTTCCTCGACGCCTGTCTCGCGGATTTGCCGGGGCAGGTCGAGATTGGGGACGCAGCAATGTCATACAACCTTTCACGCTCGTAATCCGGAGGACCAACCGCGACCACACCGCAACACGCACCCTGGGTTACTCCCGCAGCGGCAGGCGAAGCAAAATCGTCTATCGCGGGCTCGACCATTGCCATATCGGCCGCACGAACACACAATCCACCTTCGATGAGAGCATCGGCACGAACAGTGTCGTGCCAGCCGAATACCCTGGTGTGTGGAAAATCGGGGTATTTGGGCGGTTGCTTCGGAACGCTATCGCATGGGGCGTTGCGGAAAAGCGAACGCACTCTAGTATTTCGGCGTATCTTGTTAGCTATCTCTTGCAAGAGCACAAATGAAGAAAAGTAAGAAACTATTACCGATCGACGCGCTCAAGTTCGGTCTATTCGCAGCGATTATTGTCGCAGCAATAACATTAATCTTCGCTGCCGAGCTTACCATGATAACGGCCCCCTTCGTTTTCGTATTGTCGGTTCTCGCCGGGACCTTATTACGACGTTACAATCCTGCTTTTCTAATGTCCTTGGTACTCGCGATTATTTCCTTCGGAGTTTTCACCACCTTATTCTTTAGCGGTTTCACGAGAGCCATATCTTTCGCCTTTTTTTGGAACGATAGGCTAGATCCGGAATATTGGTTAGGCCCTGCGATCCTCGGCCTTATCTTGGGCGGCGTGACCGTAAAAACATTAATGATGTCGCGCAAACATTGGGTGTCGGTTCTCATACCGGCAGCATTCATCGGCGTCACTATTTCCAGTACAGTTGTTCTAACGGGCATATATGTCGAGCTTGTGCGATCTAAAGAATTTGCACAGTTCGACGCCGACAGCCTTGTTGAAAATTCGTTCTTACGTTCCTTGCGCGAAGCACCAAAGGAATATCAATTTTTTCTGCACGCTGCTGCCTTAAAGGATTGTCAGGCATTTGCCTGGAGTTATAGATTTATGCGCTTCTATCGACTTTCGCCGAATACTGCCGTCAATGTCATTCCGAAAAAGTGGATTACGAAATGCGGGTTCGTTCAAAACTAGTCCCCGAACTAATTACATAATTCTCAATAAGCCAACCGCAATATTTCCATCACTTGATCCGGCGTTCTGATCTCACGCGGGTTGGAGAAGGTCCAGTCGTCGAGCATGCAGTTTTCCGCCAGCCGCGGCAGATCGCTTTCCTCGACGCCGGTCTCGCGGATCTGCCGAGGCATGTCGAGATTGCGGATGAAGCTGTCAAGTACATCGGGCAAGAGCTTGCCAGCATGCCCCATTGCCGTGGCGATATCCTTCTGACGGTCACCATTCACGGGCGCGTTCCATTCCAAAACGTAGGGCAGCATGATGCATGACGTATGGCCGTGCGGCACCCCAGCGCTGCCGCCGAGAATATGACCGATGGCGTGGCTGGCGCCGAGGCGTGCGCCGGTGACGATACCGGTCATCGACATCCACGCGCCCATCAGGCATTTGAGCCGCGCCTCCAGATCGTCCGGATCGGCTTTCACGCGGGGCAACCCTTCACCCAGCAGGCGGAGCGCCTGCAAGCACGCGCCGTCGGCATAATCGTTTGCGTCGAGCGAAAGATAGGTCTCGACAGCATGATCGACCGCGCGGATGCCCGTCGAGAGGAACAGCCATTCAGGCGTGGGCACCGTGACCACGGGGTCAAGGATGACCGAAATCGGGATGATCCCGGGATGAATGAAGCTCTGCTTGAGCCGCAGCTTACTGTTGGTGATCCCGGCCCGCGCGTTGAACTCCCCGCCCGAGAGCGTTGTCGGCACGACGATCTGGCGTATATCCGGCGCATCGTATTCCGGAAAATGACGCGCACCATTTTCATCGACAATTGTGCGGAACGCCTCCATCCCGTCGACTTCCGTGATGTCATGCTTGAGGCAAATCGTCACCGCCTTGCCGCCATCCGTCGTCGAGCCGCCGCCCAAACTCACCAGTAAGTCGGTGTCGGCGTCACGCGCGGCATTGGCGCAAGCAACAACGGCCTCGCGCGGCGAGTGGGCGGGCATATCGTCATGGGTACCGCAATATGTATTACCCAGCGCCCGGCGCAGCTTGTCGATTTCCTCGGTTTCCCGGTTCAGCGTCCCACTGACCAGCAAGAACACCCGCTCCGCCCCAAGCCGTTGCGCCTCCGCCTTCACAGCCGCCGCCGCGGGTTGGCCAAAGATAACCTTCTCCATCCGCGTAAACGTGACCTGACCTTGCTGCATGTTTTTCCGTCCTCCAGTGTTAGGAAAGAGCCATGGCTGTAATGTTCGAGAATAACGGCCTCATAACATGTCCGGAAACCTGTTATCCCCGCTTTATCTTAAGGACCAAGAAACGCCGCGGTCGCGGCGGCAAGCTCTTCGCCGCGCGTCTCCGGGAGCATATGACCGCCACCGTCCAGCGCGAGGAGACGCGATCCGGGTATGCTTTCCGCCATCTCACGGCCGAACCAAGCCGGCATCAATTGATCATCGGCACCCGTCACGATCAACGTGGGACAGGCAATTTCCGGTGTTAGGGGACGGGTGTCGAAGGACAGGATCGCGTTCAGCCGCGCGGATATTTGTTCGGCGTCCTGTGGAGTGTTTTTGGCATCAACGGCCATTTGCTCGAAACCGGCCTCGTGCGCGCGCCGGTAGTCCGGTGGAAACAGCAGGCTGGCGTTGAACCAGGCATAGCGATAGGGATCGAGTCCCCGCGCGGCGGCAACCCGCAATTGCTGCATTGTCGTTAGATGTCCGTCTCCATGCGACCAAGGAGACGCCAGAATCAACCCGTCGACCCGTCCCGGATGTCCCAATGCGACCGACAGACCAATTCCGCAACCGGTGGAGTGGCAGCACAGATGCGCCCGTTCGAGCCCCAACGCATCCAACAGACCGGCAACTTCGCCCGCCCGGCTTTCCATACTCATCGCGTCTGGCCCCCGTGCCGGCGTGCTCCGCCCGGTTCCGCGTTGATCGTAGCGAATAACCTGGAAGTGCTCCGCCAGCCTGTCTAGAAACGGCGCGACGCCCACGGGGCCGCTGCTCTGTGGCAGCAACATGACCACCGGACTTCCCTCCCCCGCGACGGTGTAGTGGATGTCACCGCCCTTAACGCTTGCCATGGGCATCCGATATTTCCCCCGTTAACGCCTAAATCTGACGGTCTAACCGTTTTCTATTTACCGTAAAAACTTTGCACCGTATCCCAGGCGACCTGTTGCAGAAACATGGTGTTTTCCTTGGAAATTTTGCCAAAATAGTCGTAGCTATTACCGACGGGAGATTGCCCGTACAGGCTGGCGAATACCGTCGCGGCGGCCAGATAGGTACCGATCAGGTCTGGATGGCTACCGTCGTAAAACTTATGCAGCTTCATATCGGGTTTGCGGCGGTAGGCTTCATCGAACGCCAAACCAACCGGAATGACCAGCGACCCGGTTTCGTTACCGGTCGTGACATAGAGCTTTTCAATGGCGTGAATCATGTCCGGGTCATAGCGCTTATGCGGCTTCACATACGCGTGGGTCAGATAGAGCGCCGTCTCGCCACCCGCGGCCGCGATTTTCTTGCTGAATTCTGCCACCGTTTCATGAAATTTCACGTCGCGGCCCTTTCTCCAGGGCGCGGCGCTGCCGCCTTGCAGGATCACGACTTGGAACGGCTTCTTCACGCGCAATTTTCCGGGTTCGATATAGCTATCGATATTATGGTCGAAGAGGGCCGAACCGCTGATCGTCGCGGACTTATATTTGAGCTGCTTCTTCTTGTAGAGACCCGCCGCGATCACCATCCGGCGCACATGGTTGTGCAGACTATCTCCGTAGTAAAGATAGCTGTTGCCGACGAACAGCAGGCGTTGCGGTTTGGTGTTTTTTAAGGATTTGACGGTTGGCGCCAGCGCTTCCGCATGGGCGTGGTCGACCATGAGCGATGCCGCCATGACAACCATCAGGGTCAGGGGTAGAGCAAGGCGGGTAAGAATTCGAGGCGCCATAATTCATCCACTTAGAATGCAGGAAGTCACCTGCCCGCGAGACGGTCGAACAAACAAGAAATCAGCAGCCCCAACCATCCCGGACCGATCCCTTATCGGATAAACCGCTTCACATAGTCGGTACCAAGCCCCACTGATTCATAATGTTCGCGCGCCGCCGCGACCCGATCGAACACGTCGGTGGAGCCAACGGTTTTGCCGTCTTCGTCGCAATACAGCAACGCGCCTGAGTTATGGAACAAGGTGATCATATAGTCGCCTTCGTCGACCACCAGTGTATGCACGTCGCCCGGCGGTTCGTACAAATAGCTGCCAGCCGTCGCGACCCAATCACGCTCGAGATAGCGCCATTGGCCTTCCAAGACGAAACCATGCACGGGAGCGGGATGGCGGTGGCGCGAAACGATACCCGCCTCCATCACCTTGGTCAGATGCACCCAATAGCCCTGGCTCACATTAAGGCACAGGGGCCGAGACCAGCGGCCAGGCCCGTTCGGAATCCAAAGCCGCTCATCCTCGGGCTCACGCGCATCTTTCCAGAAAATCTCTTCCTGCATATCCGGTGGAACAAGTGGCGAGTAACGCGTCTTAATATCGTCGGGCATAGGAGCGCCTTTCGTTTTATCATCGGTAACCGACTATAGAGAAACCGCCCATTCGTCAAAATCCCATTCGACTAGTTCGCCAAAATCATCGCCGATTTGCACCAAATTCACGCCTGGATGGACGTTACGACAATGGTCCAAGGGTTGAGATTGCAGGGAAGCGCGGGTTAGATAGGCATGGTTTCAAGCCACCCATCCGGAGAAACGCCCATGTCACCCAGCTTCAATAGCGCGCGGCTCGATGTCGGGAACGACGGCGTCGCCACCTTTACTCTTGCCCGGCCCGAGGCGCTGAATGCCCTGTCGCCGGGCTTGAAAGCCGACTTCGAAAGCATGGTCAATTTCGTCGACGGCAATGAAGATATCCGTGCGCTCGTGCTCACCGGCGAAGGAAGGGCCTTTTGCGCGGGCGGTGATGTCAAGGGAATGACCGACCGTTTAGCCAATGGTCCCGGACCCTCGCGGCAAGGCATTCTGGAGGTTCATGGCTGGCTACAACGGCTACACAATCTCGACTGCGCGGTCATCGCGGCGGTGGATGGGCTGGCCTTCGGTGGTGGGTTTAGCCTGGCGCTGGTTGCTGATTTCGTCTTCGCCACGCCGAAAGCGCGTTTCTGTTCGGTCTTTTCGCGCATCGGCCTGATGCCCGATATGGCGCTTGCCTACACACTGCCCCGCGTCGTCGGGCCGGCGATGGCCAAGGATCTGATGTTCACAGGTCGGAGCATTACGGCGGCGGAGGCCAAGGAGCTCGGTATCGTGCATTCCATCGTCGACGGTGATGACGGCGTGCTTGCGGCGGCCCAGACCTACGCAGCCCGCATCGCGCAGGGCCCCAAGACGGCAGTGGCGATGACCAAGCGGCTGGTGAATAAAACCTTCCAGAGTAACTATGGCGACATCGCGGACGCGGAAGCCGACGGTCAGACGCTCCTTTTCACCGACCCGTTCGCCAAGGAAGCCATCCGCCGGTTCGTCGAAAAGGAACCGGCGCTTTACAATTGGGATCAAATGGACCGCAAGGACGGAGAGACATCATGAGTGACAATGGCGACCGCATTATCGCGCTCGATAAGGAACGGATGCAGGCCATGGCGGACAAGGATGTCGCCAAGCTGAACAATCTTCTGTGCAAGGATTTGATCTACACCCATTCATCGGCGCGTCAGGATACAAAGGAGAGCTTGATCGGTGCGATGGAATCGGGCGCCACGGTGTACACGTCCGTCGAGCCATCCGGCGTTGTGGCGCAGGATTTAGGTGACGTGGTGGTGCTTACCGGCACGGCGCAAATCAGTATCCTTGCCAACGGTAGTCCAAAATCATTCGGCGCGCGTTTCACGGACGTCTACCAGAACCAAAACGGCACATGGCGCATGGTCACCTGGCAATCGACCAAACTTCCCGCCTAATATAATCGGAGCTTTATCATGACCATCGAACATCTCGATTCCGGCGAAATTTTAAGTCAGGCCGTCACGCACGGCGATACAATCTATCTATGCGGTCTCACCCCAACAAACCGGGATCTCGATGTGGTGGGGCAAACGGAGGAGGTGCTGGCTAAAATCGATGACAGATTGGCCCAATGCGGCTCCGATAAATCCAAATTGTTGTTTGCCACCATTTACCTCACCGATATTACGTTGAAGCCGGCGATGAACACGGTCTGGACAAAGTGGCTCGGCGACCTGAAACGTCCCGCCCGCGCCTGTGTTGGTGGCAACGAGCTGGAACCGAATGTCCTGGTGGAGATCGTCGTCACCGCCGCCAAGTAGCGTCCTTGCGCCGCCGCGTCGGCGATTAATGGATTCGATCTAGCGATTTGTCGCACGCGGCGGCGCTTTAAAGGATTGATTTCTGTATGAAATGTTAATAACACCTTGGTGGGATGGGCTACCCTGTGTCTGTTTACCCGGACCCGGCGCGTCCCCTTCCCCCGAGACAATCGTTAAACACCAAACCTTGTGGAGAATTAGTCGTGCGAAATTCTAAAACGGTTCTTTTCGACAACAATCCCGGCCGCAATGCGCAAACGGTCGGCATCGCAAGAGAACTGGGCACGGACATCGATTTGATTCACGAACCCTCCGTCGGGGTGATCGGCAACAAGGGAGATTCCCAATGCTATTTGGGCGTCCAGCGAAAGGTGGAGGTCATTCATGAATGCCTGCGCCAGAAAATGGGCCGGAACGGCGATCAAATGAGCATGCGGTTGGTGCAACCGGAATATACCGTCGCGACCTCGGACGGTATGCGCAACGGCACCAAGGAGATGCGCTATTCACTGATCGGCCGCGAGGTCACCCATGATACGGTGTGCGAACATCTCAGCGCGAGCGGTCTGGAAGGTACCATCGCCGTCGTCGCCTGCGACAAGCCGCCGGTAGGTACGCTGGCCGCCATGCTGGAACACAACCGCCCCGCCATCATCATGTCCGATGGTCCCATTCGTCCGGGTGTTGATTCAGAGACCAACGAGCCCATCGACATCATCTCAGGCTTCCAGGTCGCCGGGAGCGACGATGAGGAACTGAAAAAACGGATCGCCTGCGAGGCGTGCCCTGGTTATGGCAGTTGCGGCGGCATGTTCACCTATAACACGATGCAGACCTTCATCGCGGTCGTCGGTATGGAACCCTTGCACATGGTGTCGCCGCCTTCGGACGACACACGCCGCATGGAACTGTTTCCCGATGAACTCGTGTCCTATTTAAACGCGATGATCGATGCGCAACTAACGCCGCGCGATATCGTCAGCCGCGATTCCATCCGCAATGCGATGATCGTCGCCATGTCCGTCGGAGGCTCCACCAATGTCATGCTGCACGGCCCGGAAATCGCGCGTGCCGCCGGCTTTGGCAACTTCGCCAGGGACATCATGTCACCGGAGGAATTCAATCACCTGTCGCAAAACGTGGTGCCAGTCCTGGTCGACGCGCGGCCCTTTGGTAACTATTCGATGGTCGATATCGACGAAAAAGGCGGTGTCCAGGTAATCGTCAAGGAACTGTTGGACGCCGGACTGCTGAACGGCGAGGTGATGACCTGTACCGGCGAGACCTTGGCGCAACAAGTCGCGCGGCTCAATCCCCCGGCACCGGATGGCGAGGTCATCTACACGGTCGAAAATCCCTACAAACCCACTGGCGGTCTGCGCGTGCTGGGCGGCAACCTCTCTCCGGAATTCAGTGCCGTGCTGAAACTAGCCGGCGTCGAAGGCGGCCTGGAAGACAACGTCTTCGCCGGGACAGCACGCATTTTCGACAGCGAGAGCGATCTGTTGCAAACGCTTGAGAACACGCCCGATGTTTTCCAGAACCACGACATGATCATCGTCCGCTATGAAGGACCGAGCGGCGCGCCGGGCATGCCGGAAATGCTCGACTCCACCTCCCGGATCACGACCCTATGCCGGGAGAAAGATATCATTGTCGGCCTCATGACGGACGCTCGGTTCTCCGGTGGGTCGGTCGGGCTCGTTATCGGCCATGTCGGTCCGGAAGCGGCCTTGGGTGGCCCAATCGCCTATGTCGAGGACGGCGATGAGATCGTTGTCGATCTCAATAACAACGAACTCAACTGTACCGCTCTTGCCGACGCCGCGACCTTAGGCGCGCGAAAAGAGGCGTGGCAAAAGACGGTCGATGCCAATGGTGGCATGCATCCCTCTATCGGGAACGCAGATACCAGGTTGCTGAACCGCATGCGGCGTTCCGCGGTCTCCGCGAATTTTGGCGCGGGCATGCATCCGGACAGAAAGCTGTGGGTGAGCGAACCCCGCGACCCGGTCAAAACATCCTTCGTGCCGTCGAATAAATATCGCGAGGGCTCCGGCCAATCATTCTAGCAAGAAGCGTGGGACGGAACCGTTAACTAGGAAATTCTGATGAAGAACACCGCCTCTGGAATTGGATTTGTAGGCTGCGAACTACGTAGCCCCGCCACGGTCGATGGCCCGCAATCCGGCAGCGCGGCGCCACATGCCCACGCGGACCGCCGCGAGGTCGTCGTCAACGGCACGCGGATCAAGACGGTTGATATCCACGCCCATTGCGCGGTGCCCGATGCCATGGCGGTTCTCGATAAGAGCGTGCACAACGCGGATTTGTTGATGGACGATACCGCGACGCGCATCGCGGCGATGGACGCGCAAGGGCTCGACGTTTCGGCGCTCAGCATCAATCCCTACTGGTATCACGCCGACCGCGATGCCGCCGCGGAATTGATCCGAATTCAGAACGAAGCCCTGGTGGAAATCTGCGCCACAACGCCCGATCGCTTCGTCGCCTTCGCCACCGCGGCGCTGCAGCACCCAGACCTCGCCGTGGAACAGGTCGAGCACGCCGCCAAGGCGCTCGGCTTCCGGGGTGTGAGTGTCGGCGGCAGTGTCGAGGGCGAAGAACTCGCCGACCCGAAGTTTCACCCCTTCTGGGCAAAGTGCGAGGAATTGGGCCTGTTGGTGTTCATGCATCCGACAGGCACGACAGAGCTGGAACCAAGTGGCCGGCTGTCGGGCGGCGGTCTCCTGACGAACACGATCGGCAACCCGCTCGAAACGACGATTGCGCTGTCGCACCTTATCTTCGAAGGCACGCTGGACCGTTTCCCTGGCCTCAAGATCTGCGCCGCGCATGGCGGCGGATTCCTGCCTTCCTACGCCAATCGATCCGATGCTGTTTGCCGCACCTTCCCTAATCGCGTGGGCACCTTGCCGAAGAAAACACCAACATCCTACCTGAAGGATGGGCAGCTCTTTTTCGACACGATCGTATTTACGCCCGAAGCGCTGCGTCACTTGGTCGCGGAAACCGGTCCCGGCCAAATCATGATCGGTACGGACTACCCATTCCCGTGGACAAGCACGGAAGTCGACCTTGTCCTGAACACCCCTGATTTAAGCGACGATGACCGAATTGCGATCCTCGGCGGCACCGCGGCCAGGCTACTCGGCATCGAATCCTGAACCGGCAACCGCGGCACGTTTAGCCGCCCGGTGAAGGATCCAGGGCGCAAATACAGGCGCGCCCCCTGCGAGAATGAAAATTTTATGATATCAATAAACCGCAATCCAAGTCGGTTTGCTTAATTTCGCTGGAGGCCGCCCGGCGGGTTTTTACGTCGTTCGGCGGTCCAGGAAGCTCAGGAACGCGCCATGCCACAGTCCGACAAAATTTCCGCCCCGCAATACGAAGTGATCGTCATCGGCGCCGGTGTCGCCGGCATCTATCAAATCAAGCGTCTCGCCGACCTCGGCGTAAAGGCCACATTGCTGGAGGCCTCCCCGGACCTTGGCGGCACCTGGTATAATAACCGCTACCCTGGCGCCCGGTTCGACTCGGAGAGCTACACCTATGGCTATGCCTTCTCGAAAGAGGTATTGGACGAGTGGCACTGGAAGGAAAAATATTCCGGCCAGCCGGAGAATTTACGCTATCTGAATTTCGTCGCCGACAAGTTCGAACTGCGCCAGCACATGCAATTTGACAGCCGGGTCGAAGCCGCGCATTTCGATGAAGATATGAATATGTGGCGTCTTCACATCTGCGACGGGCGCGAACTGACGACCCGTTTCGTCGTCATGGCGCTCGGCCTGCTCTCGATCCCAACACTACCCCGTTTAGCTGGCATGGAAGATTTCAAGGGTGAGTCGTTTCATACCTTCGACTGGCCGCACGAGCCGGTTGATCTCGCCGGAAAGAAGGTTGCCATTATCGGCACCGGCGCGACGGCGATTCAGGTAATCGGCGAAATCGCCGACAAAGTCGGTGACCTGACC
>JAJFJC010000366.1 GCA_021774385.1 Alphaproteobacteria bacterium | reverse complement strand
CCTAACTTTTTCGCGCGGGACAACGGCTATGCCCGCCTTCTAACACCGTTCTCCATCCTTTACGCAACGGTCTCCGGAATGCGCCGGCGTTGGGCGAAGCCTTGGGTGGCGCCTATCCCGGTCATTTGCGTGGGCAATTTAACAGTCGGCGGCGCGGGGAAAACCCCTGTCGCGCTCGCCATCGGCACCCTGTTGCGTCAACAAAGTCACACTATTCACTTTCTAAGCCGCGGGTATGGTGGAAGCCTTCGAGGCCCCCTGAAAGTCGATCGGTCCGCGCATACGACCCGCGATGTCGGCGATGAACCGCTTCTACTCGCCGAAATCGCGCCGACCTGGATCGCCCGCGACAAAGTTGCCGGCGCAAAAGCCGCCATCGCAAACGGGGCGGAGATTCTCGTGATGGATGATGGCCTGCAAAATCCCACGCTCTCGAAAACCCTGAGCCTCGCCGTTGTCGACGGTGGGTTTGGGTTCGGCAATGGGCGCATTTTCCCTGCAGGACCATTGCGCGAAGCCGTGACGGACGGAATGTCGCGTGTCGATGCCGTCATACTCATCGAGCCGGATACCGCCGGTGTCGCGGCAAAATTAGACAACAAGCCGATTATCCGAGCACGGACCGCGCCGACACCATCGACGGAGCGACTTTCCGGTCGCAAGGTGGTGGCCTTCGCCGGCATTGGGCGACCGGAGAAGTTTTTCGCGACACTCGAATCGCTCGGTTGCATTCTGGTCCACAAGCAAGAATTTCCAGATCACCACGAATTCACCGCCGATGAAATCATGCAACTGGCCGAACTTGCGCAAAGCACCGACGCCATACCCGTCACAACGGCAAAGGACCATGTCCGTTTGACACCCGATAGCCAAGCGATGATCGAAGCCGTGCCCATTTATCTGGAATGGCGCAATCCCGCGGAAATTGAAACACTGATCGAAAACAAGCTCGATCGCTAATCGCTTACTTTCGATCCTGTTCCGAAAGCAGGAATGCGGGGTCGACACGTTGATCGAACCAGTTGATGCGCCAATCGAGATGCGGTCCGGTTGCACGGCCCGTGGCGCCAATCGCGCCAATATGTTGACCGCGTTGAACCACATCGCCGTTTTTGACCGCCAGGGCGCTCAAATGCAGGAAGGCCGAAGTGAGACCATGCCCATGGTCGAGAATGATCGTGCCACCCGTGTAATACATGTCGGGATGTGCCAGCACGACCGTCCCTCCAGCCGGCGCGATCACTGTCGTTCCCACGGGTGCGGCGAAGTCGATACCAAAATGCGGACGCCGGGGTTTCCCATTCAACACGCGTTGGCTGCCATAGACACCAGTTACCTTGCCCGGCGCGGGCCGCAACCAGGTTCCGCGAAAATGGACCGCCTTACTATTCAATGTTCGAACTCGTGCGATCGCCGCGTTTTCTTTTCTGATGCGCGCCAATACAGCCGCCGGCGGCGTTACCATCTTTTTTGGCAGCCCATCAATGCGTTGGATACGATACTTACGCTGTGAAATTTTTAGTTGGCGCTTTTCAACCGAACCATCGGGCTTTTGAAGTTGCAGAGTCGCCGATTTGGGGGCATCGCGCCCAAAGCCCAAGATGAAATCACCCAACGTAGAAACCTGCAATACCCGTTCATCCAATATGACCGTCGTGCCCGGCGCCACCTTGCCAAATACTAATCCGCCTTGCGTAAACTGCCCTTCTAGTTCAATCGCCTTTGCCGAAAGCGAAAAAAGCAAAAGGCAAATCAGCCCGGCAAATTTCATAACAGTTCGCCCTGCGTTCCACTGGTCACCTTTCGCGTCGATTTTGGCCCGCTACCGGAAACGACCGCATCGACCTTTTCTTTCCGCGCGAACTGGATTTTGATCTTATCGCCGGGCCGTGTGCCCTTGGCCGAAGTAATGGGTTTGTCCTGTTCATTCCGGACGATCGCGAAGCCTCGCGCCAACACGTGTTCGGTCGAGTAGCTTTCCAGCAGTCCTGACAGGTTCGTCAAACGTCGTTCGCCGTCTTCGATGCGCCGTTGCATGGTTTGCGTTAAGCGCGGCACCAAATCGTTCAAGGCGCGGTTCGACGTCTCGACAACGCGCGCCAAAGGTGCGGACGCCAACCGGCCTGAAAGACTGTTATACCGATCCTGCTGACGGTCAATATGACGAGACATTGCGGATTGTAACGCGCGTCCCTCACTCTCGACACGGCGGTTCGCATCATCAATGATCTGCGCCGGGCTTTTGAGACGCGCGGCCAGTAAAGCCACTTCCTGGCGCCGCTTTCCGACAATCGCATCACTGGTATTGCCAAACCGTTCCGTTACCGCGTCGAAACGCTGCATTTGCACGCCAAGCAGACTTGTTACATCGGGAAGACCGCGTGCCAGCCCTTCGATTCGCAGACGACGTTCATCGAGCATCCGAGCCATGGCCCCAACCATGCGCCGCGCCGCGTCCAATACCGTTTCGACAAGCTCGGCGCGCACCGGCACTGCCATTTCGGCTGCCGCCGTCGGGGTTGGCGCGCGCCGGTCGGCGGCGAAATCGATCAACGTCGTATCCGTCTCATGGCCAACGGCGGAAATCAGTGGGATGGCGGAGGCCGCCGCGGCGCGGACAACGATTTCTTCGTTGAAGGCCCACAAATCCTCCAAACTGCCGCCGCCACGCGCGACGATCAAAACATCCGGGCGGGGCGTATCGTTGGCCGGGTCAAAACTGTTGAAGCCTTCGATCGCCGCCGCGATCTGCGCAGCGGCGCCGTCCCCTTGAACCAACACAGGGGCGAGGAGCACGTGGCGGGGAAACCGGTCATCCAGACGATGCAGAATATCGCGAATCACCGCACCCGTTGGCGAGGTTACAACGCCAATCACTTCTGGCAGAAACGGGATTTCCTGCTTGTGCGATTCATCGAAGAGTCCTTCCGCGGCGAGCGCCTTGCGGCGATCCTCCAACATCTTGAGCAACGCGCCTTCGCCCGCCAGCTCCATCGAATCGATCACGATCTGGTATTTCGAGCGCCCCGGATATGTCGTCAGCCTGCCGGAGGCAATGACCTCCATACCGTCTTCGGGCTTAATCCCCAGCTTTCCCGCGACTCCGCGCCAACACACCGCATCCAAATTCGCGGATTCATCCTTCAAGGCCATATACAGATGACCGGAAGCCGCCCGTTTGAAGCCTGAAACCTCGCCCCGGACGCGGACATAGGAATAGGCATCCTCAACCGTCCGTTTCAGTGCCTGGGACAATTCGGAGACCGAATATTCCGGCATATTCTGTGTCGTTAAATTCTCGCTCATCGGTCCGGTCAACATGATATGAAAGGCACAACGAGTATACAGTGCGCAGCGGGAGGAAACATGAAAGTTCTGGTGATCGGTTCGGGGGGGCGCGAACACAGTTTGTGTTGGGCGATCGCCGCCTCGCCATTATGCACTCAGCTATACTGCGCACCCGGCAATGCGGGCATCGCGGCAGATGCGGAATGCGTTGATATCGGTGCCGAGAATGTCGATGGCCTGGTTGCCTTCGTACAAGAAAATGAAATTGAATTCGTCGTCGTCGGACCCGAAGGACCGTTGGTTCTCGGTCTTGTCGATAGGCTGGATGCTCTGGGCGTCAAATCCTTCGGTCCCACGGCCGCCGCCGCAATCCTCGAAGGATCCAAGGGATTTATGAAGGATTTTTGTGCCAAATACGACATCCCGACAGCCGCCTACCGGCGCTTTACCGAACCGGAGCCTGCCAAGGCCTGGGTACGGGAGCAGGGCGCGCCGATCGTCATCAAGGCGGACGGGTTGGCGGCCGGCAAAGGCGTCACCGTGGCAACCGAGGTCGATGAGGCGCTGGCTGCCATTGACGCCGCGATGATTGATGCTCAATTCGGCGCCGCCGGTACGGAACTCGTTATCGAATCCTTCATGCAAGGTGAAGAAGCCAGCTTTTTCGCGCTCTGCGACGGCGAAACGGCGCTGCCGTTGCTGTCGGCGCAGGACCATAAGGCGGTCTTCGATGGCGATCAGGGACCAAACACCGGCGGCATGGGCGCCTCTGCCCCGGCGCCGGTCAGGACCGAATCGATGGCCGAAGACGTTATGACGCGAATCATCAACCCGACCGTCGCCGGGATGAAGGCGGAGGGTAGACCGTATAAGGGCGTTCTGTATGCCGGCCTGATGATCACCGAGGATGGCCCGCAACTGATCGAATACAATGTCCGTTTCGGCGACCCGGAATGCCAGGTGCTGATGACCTTGCTACTGTCCGATATCCTGATTGCGCTAATCGCCGCGGCTGACGGCGTCTTGAATAGTTTCGATTTGCGGTGGCGGGACGAAGCGGCGTTGTCGGTTGTCATGGCCTCAAACGGATACCCCGGCAGCTACGAAAAAGGTACGGAAATTCGGGGGTTGGAAGGCGCGGGCGGCGAAAATACGGTCATTTTTCATGCCGGCACAACGCGCGGCGGCGACAACCAACTGCTGGCGATCGGCGGCCGAGTCCTAAATGTCACCGGTTTCGGAGCGAACGTTAAAGCGGCGCAGGAAGCCGCCTATGCCGCCGTCGACAAGATCAATTGGCCGGGCGGGTTCTGTCGGCGCGATATCGGCTGGCGCGCGGTCGCGCGGGAAGAACGGTAAATCCGGGCAACAATGCAAGAACTTCTAATCCTTCGGCACGGTAAATCTGGTTGGCCAGCAGGCGTGGCGGATTTCGACCGACCGTTGAAGAAACGCGGTGAGGATGCCGCAACCCGAATCGGTATCTGGTTGCGCGACCACAAATTGGTGCCGGAACTGGTTCTCTCCTCACCGGCGGCGCGGGCTATCGCCACGGCAAAGCTGACCTGCGATGCGATGGGGCTGGAGAGGGATTGTATTTGCGAGGATAAATCCCTCTATCTCGCCGGCCTTGAAACGCTTCTCAAAATCGTGCGCGCCGTGCCGCCATCCATCAACCGCGCGATGATTGTGGGCCATAATCCCGGTCTCGAAGAGCTGCTCGCGACGGTGGCCGACACCACCATATCGCCCTATGACGACACCGGACGGATGCCCACGGCAACTCTCGCCGTCCTGCGTTTACCTAACGCCTGGAAGGATATCGCCACCGGTACCGCTTCGCTTGTCACATTGTTAAAGCCACGAGAATTGCCAACAGTGGATTGAACCGCCGAACAAGCTGCGGCTTAATGACCGTTGACCGACCAACCGATTGGATCCCGACATGGCCGATATCGAATATTTCTACTCCGCACACTCCGCCTTCGCCTATCTGGGTTCGGCCCGGTTTATCGAAATTGCCCGGGCCGGCAATCACCAGGTCGTGCATAAACCGTTCGAATTGAGTCCGGCCATCGAGGCGGGCGGCGCGGGGTCGACCCGCACGCGCACCGATGCCCACAGAGCCTATTATTTCGGCCGCGAAATTGAGCGTTGGTCCGAGGAACGAAACGCTCCTGTCGTGCAAGGGATACCAACCCATCATTACAATGACATGAGCTTAGCGAACGGCATGCTGATCGCGGGGATAGGACAAGGCGTCGATGTCGACCGTTTGGCACATTGCCTGCTTGAAGCGCATTGGCGCGACGATGCCGATCTCGCGGACCGTGATACCCTGGCTGGGCTCGCAATTTCGATCGATATAAACCCCGAACCATTGCTCGACACCGCGCTATCGGCGGAAGTGCAGGCGGCCTACGCCGCGAACACTCAGGAGGCCATAGACCGGTCGGTGTTCGGGTCGCCCACCTATTTCGTCGATGGCGATATGTTCTACGGACAGGACCGTTTGGAATTGGTCGAACGCGCGCTGAAAAAACCCTATGCCGGAATCTGGCCCAAAGTAGAAACCGCCTAGCGCGCGGCGTTGGGCGGTGCCCACTTTCATCGACCGACTCGACATTAGCGCCTTGGCGCGGCCTGGCGGACCGGCATTCGTACTAATTCTTGCGCTTGATTCACTGGCCCGGGCGACGGTGTCCGCGATCGTCCCCTTGCAGGCCTACGATCTGTTGGGCAGCGCGCAATTGGTCAGCATTCTCTATTTCCTGACCGCTTCCGCGGGCCTTCTGTGCAGCCTTTCGGTGCCGTGGTTGGTGATCCGGCTGCGCCGGCGCTGGATGTTGATGCTCGGTTCGGCTTGCCTTGTGATATCGGCGGCGCTTTTCTCAACATATAACTTAACGGCCTTCGTTCCGGCGATGGTGCTGCAAATGTTTGGCGCTTCATCCGTCATGATTTGCGTCAATCTCTATATCATGGAGCATATTCTGCGCCGAGAGTTGACCCGGTTCGAGCCGGTCCGAACCCTGTTCATGGGCGCCGGTTGGATGATCGGGCCGGCGCTCGGCGTGTATCTGCACAGCCGTGGCGGCAATCTATTGCCCTATGTCGTAAGCGGCGCCTTCGCGATGATCAACATCGTTTATTTCTGGCTCCTGCGCGTGCCACGCGCGCAAGGGTCGCTGGCCGGCGCGGTGCCGCAGACCAACCCGGTGAAATTCGTCCGGCGCTTTTTCGGGCAACCCCGCCTCACCCTGGCCTGGATGCTGTCCGTCGGGCGGGCGGGATGGTGGGGTATGTTCTATGTCTATGTGCCGATCTATGCGGTAGCGAGCGGCCTCGGCGCGGAAACAGGCGGGCTGATCGTTTCCGCCGGCGCATCGGCGCTCTACACCGTAATGCTCTGGGGCTGGCTTGGCCGCAAAATCGGCATCCGCTCCCTTCTCGTCATCGGTTACGGCGTATCGGCGCTCCTAACGATCGCGATTGGGGTTTCGGCCGGGCACCCCTGGCTCGCCGCGGGCTTTGTCATTGCCGCCGCGCTTGGTATCAGCATCACGGACGGTGCGGGGAACGTGCCTTTCCTGCGCGCCGTACACCCGCTCGAACGTGCGGAGATGACGGCGGTGTACACAACCTACCGGGACAGCGCGCGGGTCACGATGCCCGCGCTCTACTCCCTACTGTTACTGGCTTTCCCCCTGCCGGCGGTTTTCTTTTCCAGCGGTGCGATCATGCTGATCCTCGCGGGATTTGCGCGATATGTGCCGAAGAGCCTCGGCCGGGACCGGCGCAAACATTGACAGCGCCCATGGCGGTATCGAACAATTCCAACATCACCATTTAACGCAAATGGAATCTGGAACCTTAAAAGATGGCAGAGCAAACCGATAAGGTTGCTGTCGTGACGGGCGCGCAACAGGGTATTGGGCGCGCCATCGCGCTGGCATTGGCCGGTGCGGGCGTATCCGTCGTCGTCAATTACCTCGATGATGAAACCGCCGCCGCGGAAATCGTTGCGGCTGCGCGGGCTTTGGGCGTTGCGGCGGAGCCGGCCCAGGGCGA
>JAJFJC010000365.1 GCA_021774385.1 Alphaproteobacteria bacterium | reverse complement strand
ACCGGCCGCGACGAGTTCATGCAACACCTCGGCGGCCAGCGCGCCGTCCTGCAACGGCACACTACCGAGCGGCGCCAGGAACGGATTAGCCTCCGTCGCTTCTTTGAGATGCTCGTTCAAGAACCGGCTCCAGGCCGCGCCCTCCTCCACCGGCAGTTCATACCCGAAGGCGTCGAGCCAGCCGCCGGTGACCTGAATGTCGATCTTGTTCTCGCGCATCCAGGCGTGCCGGTAATCCGCTTCCCGGAGCTTCGGGTTCACGGGCCGCGTAAGGGGACCGCCGGCGAAACCGAGCTTGAAGCTGTCGCCCTCATGCAGAAGCTCGACGTTCGGGAACGACACGCGGCCGCCCGCTAGCGCGTCGAGCATCTTTTGCGGCACGAAATGCGCGTGGACATCGACGATCACGACGGGATCTCCTCTACCGGTTTCTCATGAACGGTGGCGTTGGTATCTTTCGACCCTTGCCACCGCGTTTCGGCCGAAACGTTATCGATTGACGCATCGGTGGACAACACGCTTGATTAAGACAAAGCACCTAACACGGAGAAAAATACCATGCATGTTGGCGTCGCGATGTTCTGCACCGATTATTCAATGCCACCAGCCGACCTCGCGGTTGCGTTGGAGGAACGCGGTTTCGAATCCTATTGGCTGCCGGAGCACAGCCACATTCCGCTTTCCCGGGCGTCCGGTTTTCCAAAGGGCGGGGACTTGCCGAAGAAATATTACGACGTGATGGACCCCTTTGTGGTGATGGGCGCGGCGGCGGCCGTAACGACCAAATTGAAGGTCGCGACGGGTATCTGCCTCGTGCCGCAACGCGATACGATCCAGACGGCCAAGTCCGTGGCCTCAATCGATCAGATTTCCAATGGCCGTTTTCTCTTCGGCATTGGTTCGGGCTGGAATGCGGACGAGATGGAAAATCACGGCACGGCATTCAAGACGCGCAACAACAAGATGGGCGAACAAATCGCGGCGATGAAAAACATCTGGACCGAAACGAAGCCGGAATATCACGGTTCGTTCGTCGATTTTGATCCAATGATGACCTGGCCCAAACCGGTGCAGACACCGCACCCGCCGGTTATCGTTGGCGGCGGCATCCCCTATGCGGCACGGCGTGCGCTTGAGTATGGCGACGGTTGGCTGCCGCACGCGCATCGGCCAACCTATACGCTCCTGGAAAATCTGCCCGAATTCCGGGAGATGGAAAAAGCCGCCGGACGTTCCATCCCGATTTCCGCCTTCGGTGTCGAGCATCATACCGACAAGTGGTCCGCATACGAGGATGCGGGAATCGAACGTATCGTCATCAGCATGGACTCCGAATTGGCTGATGTGGCACTGCCAAAGTTGGACGCATGGGCAAAGCGGCTATAATCGCTCCAAATCTCATTCACAGGGAAAGACACACAGATATGACGACCATCGAATTCTTCTTCGACTATTCCAGCCCTTGGACCTATTACGCCTTTGACCGGGTCGAGGATTTTTGCGCCAAAAACAATGCCGAGTTGATTTGGAAACCCTTCCTGGTCGGCGGCGTTTTCAACAAAGTGAACCCCAGCGTCTATCTGCGGCGTGAGAATCCGGTGCCGCCGAAAGATGCCTATTACCAAAAAGACATGGTGGATTGGGGTCTCTTCCAGGGCATCAAGATGATCAAGCCCAGCATCTTCCCACTGAATAGCGTAAAAGCCTTGCGCGGTGCGTTCGTCGCCATTGAGGAAGGGTCAATCTCCGCCTATTCACGCGCGTGTTTCGAGGCTTATTGGTGCCACGACAAGGATTTGTCGCAGGAAGACGTGCTACGCGAAATCGTCACATCGGCCGGCATGGATGCGGACAATTTCTTTACTCAAATTGGCGACGACCGGATCAAGAAGAAGTTGTTCGAGACCACCGACGAAGTGATCGAACGGGGCGGTTTCGGCTCCCCGACCTTCTTCCTCAATAAAACCGATATGTATTTCGGCAACGACCGGTTGGAACTGATGCAGGCTGCCATCGACCGCAGCAAAGCCGCCTAGTCGAAAGCTTGTGTCAAAACTCACCATCAGCCTTGCCGGGGTCGACTACGACCGCACGCGGGCGATCTTCGACGGCCGCGTGCGGGTCGATGGCTGCGAGGTCATCGCCTCGCCGATGACGCCGGAGGAGGCGTTTCACCGCGCCTTCAAGTTCCAGGAATTCGACGTCACGGAACTTTCGATGTCGAGCTATATGAGCCAGGTATCGCGCGACGGCAGCCCCTATATCGCCATCCCCGCCTTTGTGTCGCGGATGTTCCGGCATTCCTCGATTTACATCCGCACCGACCGCGGCATCGGCAAACCGGAAGACCTCAAAGGCAAGATCGTCGGTGTCCCGGAATATCAGATGACCGCGGCGATGTGGGTCCGCGGCATCCTTCAGGACGAACACGACGTCAAACCGGGCGATATGCGCTGGCGGAGCGGAGGTTTGGCGGAAGCCGGCCGGAAGCAGAATGTGTCGCTGCATCTTCCCGACGATGTCGAGCTCGAATTTATTTCGCCAGAAGAAACCCTCAACGAACAGTTGGACCGCGGCGAGTTGGATGCCCTCGTCTCGGCACAGGCACCGTTCTGCTTCGACACCAACGATAATGTCGATCGGCTCTTCCCCGACTACCGGGCGGACGAGGAAGCCTATTTCGGCAGGACCGGGATGTTCCCGATCATGCATCTGGTCGGAATCCGCCGCAGCCTTGTGGAAAAGCATCCCTGGCTGCCGGTTAACCTCTATCTGGCGTATCTGGAAGCGAAGCGGATCTGTTACCGGAATCTGGGGCAGGTCGGCCATTTGCACACGACCCTGCCCTGGCCGGTCGACGAATTCGCCAAGGCGCGCGCGCTCATGGGCGATGATTTTTGGCGCTACGGTGTGACGGAGAATGCCGCGGAGATCGAAGCCATGACCCGCTACTCCTTCGAACAGGGACTGACCGCGCGCAAGCTTGAACCGGAAGATCTGTTCGCCGCCTCGACCTTCGACCTGCCGAAGAATTAGGGGACATTCGAAAGGGCCGCGCAATCAAGTAAAGCGGGCCGCCGAATTCCACACAAATCCAATTTGGTCATTCCGGCCTCCGAGTCGGGAAAGATGGTCAAACGATCAACCGATCGTAAAATACGTTCCACAACCGCGTTTGCGGCGGCGGGATCGTGATCGGCGATGTAATCGCGAATGTGCGCCAAATCGTTAACGGCGGAAACCCGCCATCTAATCGTCATCCAGCAGGATTACCAAAAAATGCACGGACCTCCTCATGCGAGGTGTATTCCGGCACCCTCTCGGCGAGGCGCGCTTCAACCTCGGCAACCTGTGCGGCGTCGAGTTGGACCATCGCTGGGTCCTGTCCGACCACGCTCATTAACAGCGCGGCCGCTTCATCCTGCCGATCAGCGGGCAACGTCCGTACTTCCGCAATTGCCTGTTCGAGTAGTTTTGTCATGGCGTCATACTAGCACATTGTCAAAATAGTCGCGACGGAGGTTTGTTTGTCTCAAATTTGGAAAAATTATTGATAATTTTACGGTCGCGACTTCTAATACCCTATCGGGATTGGAAAGGCGTAACCGGTGAGCGAAGGCGTATTCGGGGTTAGCGTTCCTAGATTAGAAGACCGCAAACTCCTCCGTGGCGAAGGCCGTTTCATTGATGATATCAAGCTGCCAGGCATGCTGGAAGCGGGATTCGTCCGCAGCGCCCACGCGCACGCCAAGATAAACGGCATCGACAAGTCCGCCGCCCTCGATATTCCGGGCGTCCATGCGATTTTGACGATCACCGATCTAAAACCTCTTCTGCATATCGACCGGCTGATCGTCGGCTTACCGAGCCCAAGTTACCGGCAAGACCGCAACCGGCCCGCGCTCGCGGGCGGCGAAACCGTTCATGTCGGCGAGCCCATCGCCATCGTCATCGCCGACGACCGCTATATTGCAGAGGATGCGGCAGCACTCGTCGATGTGGATTACGATCCACTGCCCGCCATTGCCGATGCGAAAACGGCACTCGCCGACGGCGCCGCTTCGGTCCATGACGGGGCACCACACAATCTTCTCGCCGAATTCGACATGGCCTATGGCGATATCGACGAAGCCTTTGCGAAAGCGCCGCATGTTTTCCAGGAGAGCTTTCACCAGCACCGCGGCGGCGGCCATTCGATCGAATGCCGTGGCAATGTCGCGGCTTACGATCCACTTGACGACCGGCTGACCCTGTGGAGCTCGACCCAGACGCCGCATGTCGCGAAGCAATTGCTCTGCGATATGCTGGGCCGCGACGAGGACCGTGTCCGGGTCGTCGCGCCCGATCTCGGCGGCGGGTTCGGGCCAAAACTGATTTTTTATCCTGAAGACATC
>JAJFJC010000364.1 GCA_021774385.1 Alphaproteobacteria bacterium | reverse complement strand
GCATCTCAAAGACGGACGACAAGATAGATTTCCTCAACAACGGCAACTATAGGATTCTAGGATTCACCGGCGTCGGATTGAACAAAAGGGACATCCACGTTTTCAGCATCGAACCTCAAAACGACGACAGCAAGACCAACGGTACCATCGAAAAGCTAGCGGTTCCCTATTGTCTGGCGAACAGCACACCTGGATAACCGCCAACCCTTTAGATTATTGGCAGGCGGAAGAAATTTCAAAACGGCAAAATGATACCGGACGCCTACCGATCAGCAACGTGATGGCGGTTCCGGCCAAGGTTTCCGGGACAAAAGAGCCGGAATCGCCTTTCCTACCGCCCCATGGCGTAAAATTCGTCGTTCGGGCGCAGGCCCATGAAGTTCGCCATGCGGTTGCTGAGGCCGAAGAAGGCGGTGATGCCGGCGACATCCCATATCTCCTCGTCGGATAGATCATGCGCCCGCAATGCGGCGAAATCATTGTCGTCGATGGCCTTGGCGTCGTTCGACACCTTCAAGGCAAAATCGATCATCGCGCGCTGCCGGGCGGTGATATCCGCCTTGCGGTAATTGACCGCGACCTGATCGGCGACCAAGGGATTCTTGGCCCGGATACGCAGCACCGCGCCATGCGCCACGACACAGTAAAGACAGTCATTGTCGGCGGAAACGGCGACAACGATCATCTCCCGGTCCGCCTTGCTCAGCCCGCCGTCCTTCTCCATCAGCGCGTCATGCATGGCAAAGAAAGCGCGGAACTCCACGGGACGGTGCGCCAGGGCGAGAAACACATTGGGAACAAAGCCGGCTTTCTCCTGCACCGCCAGAACGCGCGCCTTGATGTCGTCCGGCAGATCATCGATGTCGGGAATGGGATAGCGGCTGATGGGGGTGGGCATGGGAGATCCTTCGCGGGGATTGTTCGGTCCGGGTTTTACGGGACCGCCCGGGCTTCGGCATTGATCGGGATCAATTGACGGGATCGTCACCCCTCCCAGGGTGCCTTAGTCGTAAGCAGCTTCCGAAGCGCGGAATTTGGCGAGACAGGGGCATCAAGGAACGCGGCAAACGACTCGAATTGCGCCTTATCCAGCAAAACCAAGTGTTGGTCCGCTAGAGCGTTCTCATCCGTCGTTATCGCGTTATCGTTCATGAATTCCCTCCTTCCGTCATCCCCGACTTGATCGGGGAACCATAACCCGGTCCAAGAGTGCACCCTCGCCCCCCTCACATAGCGCCCCTCCGACGTAGCCTGCAAACCTGTAATACCGGCCGCTGGCGCACTGGCGGCATGGATCCCCGATCAAGTCGGGGATGACGGTGGAAGGATGAATCGGGGACGACGGTGGTTAGATAGATCGGCGATGACGCTGGTAGGACATATCGGGGATGACGGGGGTAGGATAGATTGGGAACGACGCTGGCGGCGCTACCATGTGCGCCCCCCCTCACCGCTCCAACCCGAACTTCCTCGCCAGAATGTCCAGCCCCCGGCGCAATATCTCGTAGTGCCCGCGCGGGATGAAATCCTGGAGGCAGACGGCGGAGACGATGGTGTCCGACCCAATCGGGCCGACCGCCCTCACCGCCTCCACGAAGCGTTGGTGGTGGTCGGCGGAGGCGATGCGGAGGGCTTCGATGCTGCCGCGGGCGATCATGTCGGTGTATTGGGCCACCACGCGGGGCTCCCTGCCGGTGCGGTTCCACAGCTCGCGCAGAATCAGGCCGGCGTCGCGCTGCACGACGCTGATCACCCGGTTGCGGCGGTAGACATAGAGCGGGTCGTCGATTTCGATGGCCCGCGCGCGGTCGCGGTTCTTGGTGTTTTCCGCGTCCGCCGGCACCTTCTCGATCACCACCGGTCCCTGGCGGCTGCGATAGGGCGAGCCGAAATCGCTGTGCAGCACGGGCTGCGCGGCCTTGCGTTTCTTGCGTTTGTTAGCCTGTGCCATGGTTATCGCTCCTGCAGTGATGTCTGGGTTTTCCTCGAATGTTCGCTTGGCCTGCGATAGGCGGCGGGAATGGCGAAGCGGGCGAGCGCGGCGGTGTCCGGCGGCGCGCCCCAGCCGGCCCGCCAGGGGCTCGAGCCGACCCGCGCGCCGTCGATCCAACGCTTATAGGCAATCCAACGCCGCACCGAGGCGATCACATCGGACCTGTACGGCGCCAATGTGGATGGCGGCCACGTCAGGCGCGGCCAGGCGGGCGCCATGACGGCATCGACGATATCGGCCGTGGCCCCTTGCCGCGCGAAGTCGGCGGCATCCATTCTCAACAAGCGCGGATCGCGCGGCGTGGGGTCATCCGGCCAACGTACACCGATTTCCGCTTCGGTCCGTTTTTCGATCTGTGCGGCGTTCAATGTCTCACGCGCATCAAGCATGACGGGAACGCCATAAGACGCCGCCTCCCCCGGCCCCGATGCCGCCCCGCCCCGGCTTCGCATCTTGGCCCGACCGCCCCGCGCCGCGTTGACGCGGTTCGCTTCGATCTTCCGGGCAACCCGCCGGTAATCCTCCTCGATCCTCGGATGGCCGATCTCGGCTTCGTTCTCCACGAAAAACCGCAACACGTTGCGCGAAACCTTCTGCGTCCAACGCCGTTTCGATAACCGGCAAATACGCGCCAGTATTTCGGGATCATTCGGCAGCGGAACGCCACCGTTCGACCATTGTGCCATCAGTAAAAGGAGATACGCACCATGCTCCTCGGCCGACAGGGTCACCGTATCCTGCATATAGTCACCGATCGAAAAGGGCCAGACGGGCGCGAGCGGCATCAATCGTCCAAGGGAACATCGTCAAAATCAATCGCGAGCCGCGCCAGATTGACCCTATCGGCCGGCGGATAGGGGTCGTCATACCGAAAGCCGCGGAGCGCGCGGGCGAACGCGGCCGCGACCGCGGCGGTCTCGATCAGTCCCTTCACTGCGGAGCCCGCCGCAGGTCGACCATCGCTTCACGACATTGGCGGTGACCGATGCGATAGAGGGCCCCTGATGACACCAAGGCGTCGTATCGGCCCAAATCATGAACGGCAATCCTGTACGGCACGCCGGAAAGCGGCGGAAAATCGTGATGAATTCCGTCGCGTGTTAAGTAGGTGACAATGTCCGGCCAGGATTCCCAATCCGGCCCGAGGTGCCCGTTTCGATCTTTCAACATGGATTTGCGTCTCCTCAATCCTCGCCATGCGCGGCGAAATCGCCAAATCGCTGCAAAGCGCCATTCCAATGGAGGGTTGCGGAACCGGTAGGGCCTTGCCTTTGCTTGGCGACGATGATTTCGGCCGTATCGCGAACCGCCGCGAGGCGTTCCTGGACACGGTCCCATGCGGCGGGACTACCTTCTTCGTCCTTTTCGCGCTCCAGGTAGTATTGCTCGCGATAGAGGAAGAGGACGTTATCGGCGTCCTGCTCAAGCGAGCCTGAATCGCGCAAGTCGTACAGCATGGGACGCTTGTCGGTTCTCTCCTCAACCCGTCGGCTGAGCTGCGACAGCGCCAGCACCGGCACGTCGAGCCGTTTCGCCAGATTCTTGAGGCCGCCGCTAATGTCGCCGACTTCGTCATTGCGGCTGCCCCGGTAGCGCGCCTCCGCACTGGCGCGCACCAACTGCAGATAATCGATCACGATGAGCCGTAGCCCAGCCTTGCGTTGGATCCTACCTGCCCGAGCGGAGATCGCCGCCACGGTCAAACCCGGCCGGTCGTCGATCCAAAACGGCAGGCTGTCCCCTTCCCGCGCGACACGGCGCAGCCTGTCCATATCGTTTTGGGTGAGATCGCGGGCGCGCCGCCCGGTCAGTTGATGGGTCGCGATATTCGCCGCATTGCCCATATGGCGGCGCGCAAGCTGGCGATCACGCATTTCCAGCGAGGCAAAGTAGACCGCCTCTCCGCGACGCGCCGCGTTTTCCGCGACGTTCCCGGCAAACGCGGTTTTCCCCATGCCCGGACGCGCGCCCAGCAATGTCAAATCGCCGGGCATCATCGCGGTGATAAGAGCATCAATATCGTTGAACCCCGTCGCCACGCCGACCGGAGCATCCCCCGAACGGTCGCGATCTATCTCGGCCAGCGTATCCTCGGCAATGCGTCCGAAAGGTTTCGCCCCCGTATCGCCACCATCGGTTTCCACCAAAAGCGATAGCTGTTCGATTGCCGTTTCGACGCGCTGAACCGCCGTCTGCTTGAAGGCCTCCACATCGGATAGTTGCCGCCGCGCCGCCTCGTAAATCGAAAGCGCGCAACGGTCGCGCCAGAGCCCGTGAATTGTCTCGCCGTAATCACGGCCATCGACAACCGACACCACCGACGTCGCCAGTTCATAAAGATAGCGGCTGCCCCCTACCGGTTCACAAAGGCTCTCGGCATCGGCCAGATGCTTCAGGGACAGCGGCGACGCTTTGCGGCCAGCATCAACCCATTCGCCCAAGAGCATGAACAGCCAACCATGCACCGGCTCGAAAAATGATCCGGCTCCAGAAAATCAGCGACTTGTGTAAAGACTCGGTTGTTTGTCAGTATCGCGCCGAGCAACGCCGCCTCCACTTCCGTGTTATGCGGTGGCGCCAGGCTTATCGGCCCTTTCGGCGTCCGGCGCGTGGCGTCATTCATTAGAGACCTCCCGCAACGCCGCCGGCTCCACGGAGACCTCAATTTCCGGCGCATCATGCCAGATGAGGGAAATACCGTGCACCGGTCTCGCCGTATCGGCCATTACGACGCCGTGGCGACATAGCAAATCGAGGATCGGTTTGGCGTATTCATCGAGATTGTCCCCCGGTCCCGCGGGCACCGAAATCGCAACGACCACCGGGCCGTCCATTGATACGTCCCGCGAATTCCGCACGCGCGCCGCGTTCTGCGTACGAAGGCGCCAACCCGCGCGCGCAATCCAGGCATTGTTGCGGCAGCGGGCTTCCCTGGAAGAGACAGGTCGTTCCAGTGTGGGCATCGGCGGTGGCGGCAAGGTTATCCTCAAAGCACGCCCCACAGGATTAACGACCAGCCGGCAATTGCCAGCAGGGCAATTACGATCCACGCATCGCGAACCCTCAGGCGTTCACGCGGCGGGAATAAACCGAGTAGCATCAGATTTCCCGCCATGGCGCCTCCAGACAGGGCGGACACATTCGGTTGCCCCAACCCGTTGATTTGAATTTTTGCCCACAGCACAAACAGGTGCGGTTTGCCGGCCGGTTCGCCCCGAGGCGGCCCGACTCCGCAGGCGGACCCTTTTTTCGGGGTGCGGTGCGCTTTTTTCTGATTTCAGTCATAGAATACGAATAATAGGAGATATCCCCTTAGTTAACAGGATAAATCCTATTGGTATTTTCCTAACTTTTTAGGCAAAATAGGAAAATGGTGAAGATGCGTACTGAATTCGAGGAACTGGACGTCGCTCGGCGCGTGATATTGGCTCGCCTCAACGATCCCAAACTAAAAGGGGCGACCCTGAAGAGTCTGTCTCTGGAACTTGGCCGGAACGAAACTTACCTGCACCAGTTCATCTGGTACAATTCACCGCATAAACTTGATGAAGACGACCGAACAAGGCTTGCGGCAATGCTACAAGTCGATCAACAGACATTGCGGCACGTGCAACACCTTGGCAATACGCCCGACCTACCGCCTGAATTTAACCTTAAAGATGAGTTAATTTCATCACAAAACCCCGTATTAGGTGATAGACAAGCATCCATAGTAGAACTAGGGGTGCGCGCTTCATCTGGCGGAGGTAGTATCGTGGCGGACGAACCGACGTTGGGATCCTGGTCCTTTCCGGAGCTTTGGCTCAAAACCGAGTTGCGGGCATCGGTCTCGGAACTGCGTATTATCACTATTGACGGCGACTCCATGGAAGGCGTTTTGCGCTCCGGCGACAAGGTCATCGTCCACATCGGCCGCACGGAACCCTCTCCCCCGGGAATTTTTATCCTATTCGACGGCATTGGCCTTGTGGCGAAGCGCCTCGAATTTCTGGAAGGGTCGGACCCACCAACGGTTCGAATCAGCTCAAGCAATCCTTCCTATCCGCCCTATGAGCGTACCGTTGACGAAGTCAATATCATCGGGCGCGTCGTCGGGCGCTGGGAACGCCTCTAAGTTCAGACACACACCTCACCCGCCTGAACCGCGAAAGAGTGGCATGGAACGGTGTGACGGCGGGAAGTCGCCACCAAACGCAATATTGCCCTATTTCAAGAAAAATTTGGTTATTCTTGCTGCGCGAGCCATGTCAGACGACGATCTTTGATATTGGGCTCGGAACATTTCTCAACCCTATAGCCATAGGAATAATCCCTTTTGTTGCAAATAGGGTGACGCCTATTATTATTCCTATTTCCTCCTGTCCCGGGTTCGCAGTCCGCGCCTCGATAGGAATTTTGAATATAGGGGTAGTATGTGACATCTCCGCTCGATCAACTTGACAGGTTGGAGAAGAAATTTAACGGCCCCATACCCAGAGCCGAACTTGATGCCGCCCTTGATGATACCCATCCCGCCATCCGTTTCGCGCAAGCAAATGTCAGGTTTTACGAAAGCCGATCGGTTAAGGCCATAAACGCCAGTGCTATTTGGCGAAAATCACAACACGGCCTGTCCCTGCCTCCTCACCACCACCTTCAATTGCTGGCGCGTCGCGTGGCCTTGGCACACACGATGGTCCTGTCCATCAGCCAACTTCTGGCATGGCGCGAGACCTTACTTACCGCTAAATTACAGACTGAGAATCCCTCTACCGCATGATCCTAAACCTGGGTGCCTTCACCTGAATTAGCACAGCTGAGATGCATGTCGTATACGCCCCGCCTACAAAGCCGATCGAATTCCGTATTTCTGTCAATATGGGCAGGCGGAACATTCCATCGAATTCGGAATTACCCTGGGTTATTCCTGCTTGTATTCCTCCTCATCGGCATAACCGGTTCCATGGCGAAAGAGGCGCCCAAAGGGTTAACGGTTGTACAACCGAATACAATTACCAAGGCTAACCCCATGCCGAAAGCGCCCTTTCCCCCTAGGGGATTGGTCGAAGTAACGCCCATACCGATTCAGCCGAACCGGCCTCAATCAAGCAAAAGTTCCCCCCCGGCGAAGCGCCCGGCTCAATTACCGAAACCTATTACCAAACCAGCACCAGCAGCACCTTCTCCGACGGCGCCAAAGGCAAGGCTCGAACCGAAACAACCCATAAAACCCAAAAGAGAGACGCCACCACAAACGGCGGCGATACCGTCCCCTAGCGCCACAAGCAGAGCCGTCGCTTCAGACCCCGCTACCCTGTTGAAGCCTCATGTTGCAAAGTACCAGAAACAATTGGCCAATCTATTGCGTACCTTCACCGACAAGCACCCCGACGTTAGGGCGACACGTCGAATTCTCGATCAATTGCAGGCCAATCCCGCGCCGCTGTCGAAAGCCGACCGGGATCGGATACATAAGCAAGTTGCTTCCTGTTGGTCCGTACCAGGAGAAGGCGGCACCGGTGGGCACCCCGTCGTCGACCTATTGGTCGCGCTTGATCCCGAAGGCCGCGTCATGGAGATCGAGGATGCCGATCCTGAAAGGGTTAGCGCCGAACCACGCTACCGAGAATTAAGCGATACCGCGAAGCAGGCCGTCCGAAATTGCAGTCCTTTATGGCTCCCGCTTTCCGGTTTCCAATCGTGGCGGTCGATGACCCTAAGGCTGGACGCAAATGAGGGCATTAGACGTTAAGGAGAAAGATTTATCAGGGACAAATGGTCAGCGCTCATATTGGTTTAACCTTTCGATACTAGTATTTTTCCCTCAAATTCCATCGGAAGGGAAATTCAACGTTGAGAATATGCCGGCGTCCCCACGGCAAAGACCGCCAAGGCATGGCGCGCGATGCGTTGGATGAAATCATGACCAGCGACGAGGCTGAAACGCCCGTCTGTACGCCGACTTGCCCGAAAGGACGCCATCACTGCTCGCGCCACTGTGGCGATATGCGCTACAGGCTATCCGACGACCCGGCCAACTTCCCGCTCGAAAACCGGATTGCCCCGCTCGTATACGAAATAAAACGGCTCGAAACCTTCACGCCCTGTTGGTCGTGCGAAGGCCATAACGGCCCCGACGGGACGTTATGGAAAGTACCGAGAGTTTGGTTCTATTGTGATTCAACGGTGCAACTACGCGTCTTCGCCGACGCGATAACGGAATTATATCTTGCCAAAAAACTCAATGTACCCTGGCGCGTCGTATTGACGTTTTCCGAAACCAGCAATATTGACACGACTGTCTCGTTGGAACCGTCAATCGAACAAGGCAACGCCACCTTAGCCGTCTTACAGCGCGACATCGACAGCATCGCCGAAAACCTACGAAGCCGTGTGCTCTCGGAGGCACACAAATTGATCCAGCAGATCGACTAATCAGTCAAAATGCCGCATTTGCGCCCATTCATCCGCAAAAACCGCACGTTCACACGGCTGACGACAGCAAACCACCAAACAACGCCGGACCGCTAATTAAAAAGACCGCGCCAACTACTTCTTATTCTTCTTAGCGGCGGCCTCGGCCTTCTTTGCCTGATCGGTCATGGACTCTTTTTTGGCGGCCTCGGCCTCTTTTTCAGCCTTCAAGGCATCGGCGGTTGCCCCGCTCACACTCTCGGTAACGGTCCGCGTAACGGCATCAGAGGTCGTCGTTGTAACAACCGTCGACGCGTTTTGCGCCTGCGCCGCGCTAAAGCCAGCCAGCCCAAGTACAAAG
>JAJFJC010000363.1 GCA_021774385.1 Alphaproteobacteria bacterium | reverse complement strand
AAGGTAGGAAAGGTCGGGCGGCGCAGGCTTGAAAATGACCGTTAGTAGCGTTTCGCGAAAACATCCAGGACTGAAAAAAACGCCGAAGTCATCCGCCTGAAATTCGACTGTCGGGCAAAACTGCCTGTCGAACCTGCCGCTGGATCACGTCCGCTGGTGACCCAGGGTGTGTCGAAACGCTTACCGATTATTTGATTTAACGGACTTGCGGGTTTGGACGGTTGGTTTTCCGGGTTTTGGGATTTGAGTGGCTGATACGGCTCTATGGGCTGGATTTGTGGTTCAGAGCGGCGATTTGGCCAGATGCGGGCACACATGACAGCCGACGAGCGCCTATGCCGCCTGCAGCGCCGCGACCAGCGGGCGGATGCCGATGATTTTGATGACCCGCTTGAGATTATAAGCCAGCACATGCAGAGCCATCTCGGTGCCGACATGTTTCAGTGTTTTCATCTGGAAGTGGGTATAACCCATCCAGCACTTTAGGGTGCCGAAGGGATGCTCGACGGTTTCGCGACGCTTGCGCATCTTCTCGGGGTGTTCATCGAGCCGGCGTTGGACCGTGTCGAGAACCCCTTCATGCTCCCAACGGGTGATCCGGCGTTCCTTGCTTGGGGTACATTGACCCTTGATGGCGCAGTCCTGGCAGACATTGGTCCAGTAGCGGCGTAACATCAGCCCGCGTTCTTCACGCGTGAAGCGGTAAGTTAGGTGCTGACCGGCAGGGCAACGGTAAACATCCTTATCGGCCAGATATACAAAGTCCGGCTTTACGAACAAACCCTTGGCCTTGTTGTTCGATGTCTGTGGTTTGGGGAGCGTGACGGTGATCCCGGCCTTATGGCATTTCAAAATCTCATCGCTCTTGTAGTAACCGCGGTCAGCAACGACGTCCAGCGCATCCGTCCCAAACGCCGCCTTCGTTCGCTTCGCCATATGCGACAAAAGCGACTTGTCGGTACCGACATTCATGACCTCGTGCGCGACGATCAAATGGTGCTCGGTATCGACGGCGGTTTGCACGTTATAACCGACCATGCCTGAACCCCGGCCACTTGTGGCCATGGAGCGTGCATCGGGATCAGTCTGTGAGATCTGTTGTTCTGGCCGCGACAGCATCTCCTTCTCAAGCGCTGCCAAGCGGTCCATCTCGTCTTTCAATTTGGCAATCTTATCATTCAGATGTTCAACCTTCGTCGTGCGCGCCAAGGACGGTTCCTGTCTATCGGCGCTATCCAGCTGTCCAAGATAACGCGCGACGCTGTCCTCGATCTGCGCCATGCGGCGCTTCATCTTCGCGCGGGTGAAGTTCCGGTCCCGGGCGTTGACCGCCTTGAACTTGGAGCCATCGATCGCAACGCTGGCGTCCGCTAACAACCCGAACTGCCGGCATAAGACCACAAATTGAACACAGACTTTACGGATACCGCGGCCATTGTCTTTGCGAAAGTCGGAGATCGTTTTGTGATCCGGCACCAATCTACCGATCAACCACATCACTTCCACGTTGCGCGCCGCTTCCCGTTCAAGGCGCCGGCTCGATTGAACCCGGTTGAGATACCCGTAGATATGGAGTTTCAACAAATCCGATGGACGATAACCCGGACGACCGATGACGCTGGGATCAACCCGGCTGAAGCCTAGGCCGGACAGATCAAGCTGATCGACAAACGCATCGACCACCCGGACCGGGTTGTCCTCGGCAATGTAATCTTCCAGTCGGTCGGGAAATAACGTGATCTGGCTGCGGTCCGCACCTTCAATGAAACGCTTCATCAAAACCCCTCGCAATCAACATTACGAGATTCTAACACCCTTCACGTTTCGACACAGCCTGGACCCGAACCGGGAGTTGGTGAACCGCATCGTTGGACACTCTTATTTACTGTCAATAGACTAAATGCGATAAGCCTCGCCCAGGATGGGGACATGGTCGCACCGAACGAGCAACGCAGACTAGCGGCAATTTTAGCCGCGGATATGGTGGGCTACTCGCGGCTCATGGAGGCCGATGAGCGCGATACGATTGCACGACAAAAGACGTATCACACCGAAATAATCGATCCGAAAATTGCCGAGCACCGAGGTCGGACCGTGAAGACGACGGGCGATGGCATGATTGTCGAGTTCGCTAGTGTCGTCGATGCCGTCGAATGCGCCATAGCGATCCAGCAGGCGATAAAGGCACGCGATAAAACCGTTCCCGAGGATCGCCGCATCCAATATCGGATCGGCATTAATCTCGGCGACGTTACAGACCAGAACGGCGACCTGCTTGGTGCCGGGGTCAACGTGGCAGCCCGGCTCGAAGGGTTGGCGGAACCGGGTGGCATCTGCGTTTCCCGCGCAGCGCGCGATCAAATTCGTGACCTTTTGGACGTCGCTCTGGACGATATGGGCGAAGTCGAGGTCAAGAACATCAAGCGGCCTGTCCGGGTTTTCCGGGTCCTACAGGACGGAGAAACGCCGAAAGCGCCGCGTCGTTCGCTTGTGGGTAACCGAAAATGGACGCTTCTTGCGGTTTTGGCCGTTCTTGCCATCGCTGTCGCCGGCTTCGGCGCATGGCGACTTTTACCGACCTATACACTGGTTAGTGACGAGAAGCCGCCGGGCATTGGCAATCCGCGACTCTCCATCGCTGTACTTCCGTTCACAAACTTGAGCGGCGACAACGATCAGAACTATTTCGCGGATGCGCTTACCGAGGACCTCACGGCGGACCTCTCCCGTATTTCCGGCAGTTTCGTGATTTCGCGAAGCACAGCGGCGACCTATCGCGGACAGAATGTAGATTCAAAGCGCGTGGCTGACGAACTCAACGTTCGTTACCTGCTGGAGGGGACGATACGAAAGGCACGTTCGGAAGTGCGGGTCAGTGTACGGCTTACCGACGGTGAAACCGGGCAGCAAGTCTGGTCCGAGCGATACGAGAAAGATGCCGGAGACATGTACGATTTTCAGAATGAAGTAACGGGTCAAATTGCGCGGACCCTCAATCTGGAACTTAAGGATGCTTTGAGTCGTCAGGCTGCCCGGGCCAATATTGGGAATTTCGAAGCCGGTGACTTTGCGCTGCGCGCCTGGGCGGATCTCTGGACCAAGCCGCAATCGCCGGTAACCAATATGGCGGCATTGGAGCATGTTGCGCGCGCTTTGGAGATTGATCCCGACAATGCGGAAGCGTTGGGCGTCGCCGCTTACGCCTACGCGCGCGCCGCCACATATAGATGGGGGATGTCTAAGGAAGAGGCACTTCGGAAAGGTATTGCGGCGGGCGAAAAATCGGTAGTGCTTGATTCTAAAAATGCTGACGCGGTTTATTCCCTCGGCTTTCTTTACTATGCAGCGGGGGACACTCGAAAATCGCATGAGTTGATGAGACAATGTATCGATCTCAACCGTAATCACGCTCCAGCCTATTTTTTCACTGGCGTAAACCTCATCCGCTTAGGCCGCCCGCGAGACGCGATCCAATGGGTCGAACGCGCGCTCGCTCTAAGTCCGCGCGATCCGCTTCGGTCAGTTTGGTACAGCATGATCGCTCGGGCACAAATTTTGATCGGTGACGATGCACTGGCTATCGATACTGCCCTGAAGGGCGTTGCGGCGAACCCAAAGCACTCGAACAACTACGCGGTCCTCGCGAGCGCGTATGCGCATCTCGGCGACATGAACAAAGCAGGGGCAGCGCTTCAAGACTTCAAACGCCGGCGGCCTGCAATTACGCTTAGCAGTTATCGGCACCAAGTTGCCTCTGACGATCCGATAGCGTTAGAGACCTACGAGCGCCTATTGACCGGTCTCCGCAAAGCAGGGCTAAAAAATTAGAGCGGCTATCTAATAGATTCGCCGACAGGCTTGGTGTCGCGCAAAGTTGAATATGTCCGCGTCCGGCTAGGAGCGGCTGTGAGGTCCGCAGAAACTGACTTCGGTTCACCCCTCAGCAAGCGACATGCGCGCAGCGATGTCGGCTTTTCGCACTGTTTATTTCCGTTCATGCTCCAGCTGCAGACATGGCAAGCGATACCGCAGTTTGGTAACTTTTGACCCATGTCGGAAGTCAGCATGTGGTTTCCGACGGCAGATTATGGGACCGATTGGACGGCCTATCCTGCGATCGTGCCGCTGCCCGCATCGCATGCCG
>JAJFJC010000362.1 GCA_021774385.1 Alphaproteobacteria bacterium | reverse complement strand
GGTGGTGCCCTGAGGGCCTCCTGGGAGGATCTCGGGATGCCGATGCGAGTGTCCTGGGGCGACCTGGTGCGGATGATGATCCTGCACAGTGACAATGCCACTCCTGACCTGCTGCTCAACGAGCTCGGCGCCAAGCGGATGGTCGCGGCTCGCAAGCTATTCAGCGGCTTCCACGATATACCGGCCGCGATCAGTGCCATGTTCGGGCTGTGGAACAGCGGCACCGGAGTGAGCGGAACCGGCGACCGCATCGCCGACGAGTACGGCAGTTTCGGTGTGAAGGGCTATCAGAAGGAGCTGGGCAGTTTCTTCAAGTCGCTGAAGACAGCAACTGCTGTCGAGACCAACCGCGCCTCGCTGTGCGTGCGCCCACCCTGGGAGAGTGGCGGCGTTTGCGATCCTCCGTTGCCCGGGCCGGGGCCGGAAGCAGTGCTGCGCCTGGTGAACACGTACTTCATGCGTTCCACGACGCGCGCTTACGCCGACCTCATGGACGGACTGCTGCAGGAAACGTTGCTCAGCGCCGACGTTGGGGCCGTCGTCCGTCCGATCCTCGAGCCATGGCTCGACGCCTTCCCTGACCTCCAGTCGACCTTCAGCCGGGTTGGCTTCAAGGCCGGGAGCCTGGCCACTGCCCAGGGATCCGAGGTGCTGACATGCGCGCACTACATGCAGCTGGTCGGCGGCCAGCGCTTCGTCGTCGCGGTGTTCCTGCAGGGTCTCTCTTCCACCGAGAACGCCCCCGCCTCCGGCGATGTCAACGCCTTCGCCCTTCACTTCGCCGCCACGCCCGCATTCCGCGAGACCGTCAAGGCAACGCTGGGGGAGGCCGATGCGCGTCCGGAGGTGATCGGCCAGATTCTCAAGCTCAAGCGCCAGGGCAAGAACAACGTGAAGCTGCGTGGTCGCGCGGAGAACACTGGCCCGAATCCGATTGGCAGCTTCGTGGTGCGGCTCTACGTCTCGGACGACAACCTTCTCGACGAAGGCGACGCCCTGCTGGCGACTGCCAAGGTCAAACGGCTGAAGGCGAACCGGGGCAAGAACTTCACCATCAAGGGCCGGGTGGCGGGCGGCGCGGCTGGTAAGTACCTGCTGATGAGAGTCGATGACGACGACGTGCTGTCCGAGCAGGACGAAGCCAACAACCTGCTGTGGGAGCGCATCCGCTGAGCGGTGTTGCTCGCTCGCGATCACGTCGGCCTGAGTAGCGAAAGGGATCCGGCCCGAAGACCATCACTTGACACTGCCTCGTCCCCCTGAGATTCTCAGGGGAGTGTCCCCTGAGAATCTCAGGGGAATACTTTTTGTTCGTAAGGAGAGTCGAGAGTGTCGAAACAAGAGATGCAGCTGCTGCGCGGCACGCTCGACATGCTGGTGCTCAAAGCGCTCGCCAGCGAAACTCGGCACGGCTATGGCGTCGTGGCCTGGGTGCTCGAACGGACCGGTGGTCGCCTGGAGATCGAAGAAGGTGCGCTGTACACAGCACTGCATCGGATGGAAGACCGTCGGTGGCTGCATTCGAGCTGGGGTATTTCGGAGAATAACCGCCGGGCCAAGTACTACCGCATTACCCGCAAAGGACGCTCGCAGCTGCAGCGCGCGAACGACGAATGGGAGAGCTATGCAGCGGCAGTGGCGGACGTCATGAGCGGCCATGGCGACTGCTCCGTTCGAGAGGCACCATGAACGGGAACGAATCCCGAGCGACCCGCCTGTTGCGGCGCGTCTTTCAGTTTCGCAGCATGCGTCCCTTTCTCGAGACGGAACTCGACGCGGAGATCAACGATCACCTCGAGCGGACCCGAGCGGCGCTGATGCGGCAGGGATATGGCGCCGAGGCGGCACGGTGTGAGGCAGAACGGCGGTTCGGCGACCTACGCCAGCACCGGGCGGACATGCAGCGATCTGACCGGCGCCGGGGCCGGCGGTCGAGCTGGCGCATGACGCTCGAAGCGGCGTGGGACATGATCCGGCACGCGGTGCGTTCCTTGAGAGCCTCGCCCGGAGTCACGGCCACGGTAGTCGTGACGATCGCGCTTGGTGTCGGCGCCAACGCCACCATGTTCGGCATCGTGGATCGCCTGCTCCTGCGGGCGCCGGAGCATGTCCAGGACCCGGATCATGTGGTTCGGTTCTACGTCGAGCGTGACTTCCTCGGCAACAGCGTCACCAGTTCTTCGGTGTCTTACCAGGACTACACGGACTGGCTCGACCTCCAGGGACTGAGTGGCGTTGCTGCGGTGAGCAACGTTGCCAACGACGGCAACGTCACGGTAGGGCACGGCGAGGGTGCCTTCAGGATCGCCGCACAGAAAGTGAGCCCGAATTTCTTCCCGCTGCTCGGCGTGCAGCCGCTACACGGGCGCTTCCCGGCGACAGAAGAGGACGTCGCTGGCGCGGCGGACGTCGCCGTGCTCGGCTACGACTTTTGGCGCCGCAACTTCGGCGCAGACCCAGCGGTGATCGGCTCGGCGATCGCGCTGGACGGGGCGGCGCACGAGATTATCGGGGTGGCGCCGCGCGGCTTCACCGGCGTGGAACTCATGCGGATTGACGCCTGGACCCCACTGCGGAGCGCCGCGAGCAGCATGAATTCCCGGTGGGAGAGCGCCCGTGGCTGGGTGTGGTTGCGGGCCATCGGAAGGCTGTCGCCCGACGCCGGACGGCCGGATGTCGAGACTCAGGCCACGAGAGTGCACCGGGCGAGGCACGCGGCAGAGGACCACTATGACCCGGATGCGCGCATCGTCCTCGGACCGCTCATTGCGGCGCGCGGCGTGCGCCCTTCGAACGAGTCGAGAGTAGCTGCGTGGCTCGGCTCGGTCTCGATCCTCGTGCTCCTGATCGCCTGCGCCAATGTGGCGAACATCCTGCTGGCACAGGGCACCTGGAGGCAGCGCGATGTCGGCGTGCGACTAGCGCTGGGGATTTCTCGTCGCCGGCTCATGACTCAATTGCTGACCGAGAGCGTGCTCTTGGCGCTGGTCGGGGGCGCGGCGGCGCTCGTGATCGCGTACTCGGGGACGGTTCTGGTGCGCGCGATTCTGCTTCCTGGCGTGCACTGGGCCGAGTCGCCACTCAACCCAAGGCTCCTGGGTTTCACGTTCCTGGTCGCCTCTAGCACGGGGTTGCTGGCGGGCATCGTGCCGGCGCTGCATTCGGTACGCAGCGATGTCGTGTCGATCCTAGGCGGCGGGACGACACGTGGCGTCGCGCGTTCTCGATCGCGCTTCCGCGCCGGGATGGTTCTGCTGCAGACGACGCTATCGGTGGTGCTGCTCGTGGTCGCGGGACTCTTCGTCAAGAGCCTCGACGGCGTGCACAGCGCTGATCTAGGCTTTGACGCCCGCGGACTGGTGGTTTCGATCCCCGAGTTCGACGACGATCAACTGCCTCCCGAGCGCCGACGGGACTTCTATGAGTTGGCCTCTCGCAGATTACAGGGGCTCGCGATTGTCGACGGTGTCAGCGCTTCGTCAGCGGTGCCGTTCTACTCGAGCGCCTGGGTGGATCTCAAGGTGCCAGATGTGCCCGAGCCGCCGATCTTCACCAACGGTGGCCCCTACGTCCAGTGGATCACGTCGGAGTATTTCGAGACGCTGGGCATCAAGGTTTTGCGGGGCCGCGGGTTTGCCGCCGCCGACGACCAGGGGGCGCCTCTGGTCGCGGTCGTGGAGGAACGGCTCGCGCAGGCGTACTGGCCGGATGGGAGTGCCCTCGGTCGTTGTCTGAAGATCGGAGGCGCAGACGCGCCGTGTTCGACGATTGTCGGTGTGGCCGAGAATACTGCCAGGCAGTCCATTGAACAGGCGGACGAGTCGCAGTACTACGCGCCGCTGGCACAGCATGAGCGCCTACCCAGCGCCCTGCTTATCCGTCTTGGCGCCGAACCGACTGCTGATCAGCTCGACCTGATTCAGCGTGAGGTTGCCGCCGCCGCCGATGGTGTCCGCTTTGCGCCCGCCCGGCCGCTGGCGGCGTTCATGGACTGGCAGACGCGTTCGTGGGAACTGGGAGCATCGATGTTCTCGATATTCGGTGTTCTCGCCCTGGTGATCGCAGCCGTGGGCCTCTATGCGGTGATGGCTTTCAACGTGGCGCGGCGTACCCGGGAAATTGGAATACGTGCCGCCCTCGGCGCAGAGCCCGCAGGACTTGTCTGGTTAGTAGTACGTCGCGCCCTGTTGCTCGCATGCGTGAGTCTCGGACTAGGACTGGCGGTCTCGGTGGCCGGAGGGGGTTGGCTGGAACCACTCCTGTTCGGGGTCGCTCCGGCTGATCTGGGCGTGCTCGGCACAGTGATCGCGTCGCAACTCGCTGTGGCAGTGCTCGCATCGGCGATCCCGGGAATGCGCGCGGCACGGGTTGACGCTGCCGAGGCCCTGCGGGCGGACTGAGCAGAACTAGTTGGATTCTGCCGGTTGACGCTCGATCCACGGCTGATCGGTTGTTCCTGCCAACGAGAAAGGGACCCGGCTACTCGACCGAATCCCTTCTATCTATGCGGTTTGCACCGAAGTGCCCAAGAGCGGACTCGAACCTCCACGGGGTTGCCCTCACTAGGTCCTGAAGACGATTGACGTCGGAATCAGGCTGTACCGCTCAATGTGCCTACGTGCCGGGAGGTGCATCTTCTCCAGGGCTTGTTGGTACGTGCAGAGTTCTTTGTTTATAGTTATCCGTATGGCTAACTATTCAAATGACCTCGACCACGGATTCCGAGCGCTGTCGGATCCGACGCGGCGGGCGGTCGTTCAGCAACTCGCGAGCGCTCCGACCACCGTGAAAACGCTCGCGGAGCCGTTCGACATGGCGCTGCCGTCTTTCATGAAGCACCTGGCGGTGCTGGAGGACTGCGGCTTGATCACCTCAACGAAGTCAGGGCGCGTCCGTACCTGCTACCTGCAGCCGCAGCGACTCGTGATCGTTGACGACTGGCTGCAAGACCAGTTGTGCGGCTGGGAACGCCTGATGCAGCGACTTGCCGAGCACGTCGAGGTCGCTCGCCCTGCGGACACCGCTTGACCTCCTATCCTTCTTCCGTCCCTGCTCTCTACAACCCACGGATACCTGCCATGAACGATCTTGTCCACGTAAGGCTCGGCGCCGTTACTCGCTCGGTGAGTGCTCGCGAGGCGAACGGCCGTGTCGAATTCGTGATTGTTGCCGCCCGCGTCTACCAGACGAACCAGGATGACCTCTGGGATGCCCTCACGAACGCGACGCGGCTGGAGCAGTGGTTCCTGCCCGTTTCGGGTGATCTGCGCGAAGGCGGGGGTTTCCAGTTCGAGGGAAACGCCGGTGGCGAGGTGAGAAAGTGCGTGGCGCCCGGGCGTCTGGTCGTCACCTGGGGCATGGGGAAGGACGACAGCTTGCTCGATCTCACGCTGGTCGCCCTGGAAGCCGGGCAAACGGAACTCACTCTGCGGCACACCGGCGATGCTGAGTCCGGGTTCTGGGAGCAGTACGGTCCCGGTGCCGTCGGCATTGGCTGGGACATGGCCCTGTTCGGAATCTCGGAACATCTTCTGCCGGACCCAGCCGTGACACCGGCGACGGCTGAAGCCTGGATGCTCTCGGACGAAGGCAAGGCGTTCTCGCGCCACAGTGGCGCGGCCTGGCGCGAGGCCTCTGTTGCCGGTGGTGCTAGCGCCGATTCGGCTGACCGAGCGGCCGCGGGTGCGGTCGCGTTCTACACCGGAGAGCCCGCCCCCGACGCCTAGCCAGGTGCAGGGGGTCGGCTAGACCGACCACGGACCATTGGCCACGAGAAAGGGACCCGGCCGTTCCCGACCGAATCCCTCCGTTCTCAGTGATTTGCACCGAAGTGCCCAAGAGAGGACTCGAACCTCCACGGGGTTACCCCCACTAGGTCCTGAACCCCTCAAAGCCATTCCGGGCTCATTACGGCTCAGTCCGGGTCGCTCTACAAGATTCGTAGAATCAATGGCTTAGAGCGAATGGAACGCGAAACCATTTCAAGCTGATTCGTACTGTTCAGCCTCATTTGGTGGCATAAACGTGGCATGGATGCAGGCTCCGGCGCCATGCCGATCGACTCGTTCGGCAGTCGCGGTCGCCTAGCCGATCGCCAGGCTGCTAGTTGGAATCCTGTCCATCCGCAACGGCTTCATCGTCGCGCCACCAGCGCCATTCGGTGAACACCGTGTCCGGGTCACGTCCGGGCAGCGCCCACTGCGGCAACTCGGCGAACCAATCGGGATCAGGGCCGACCTCCGACCAGGCGTTTCGGACGAATCTGAAAGCCGGCACCACAACCTCCGGTCCCGCTGCACCGCTCCAGTAGCGGAGTACTTGCAGGGCACCGCCGAAGCGAGGCCATTGGGGCCTTCCATGACGATCAACGAGGATGCCGTCCGCTACCTTGTGAGAGGTACGCCCCGCGCTTGGTTCAGGATCAGTGCCCGGTCCGACTCGGAGCGTGTACTGCATCGGCCCGTACATGGTTTGGGCCAACCCGCGACTGGCGAACACGCTGTCCGTGATTCCCACGACCAGCAAGAGCCCCGCGCCTGGTCCACGTGTGCGGCTGTACTTCTTCAGTTTCTTCTCCATCCGGCTCGTGAACGGCGTCGGAGACAGCCCCCTGACACCGCTGAACCAACCTCCGAGTATGGAGCCGGTGTCATTCTCTTCATCTCGCTCCACGCAAAGCACGACCAGCGTGCCCTCTTCGCGATACGTCAACTCCGCCGGCTCGTCGCCGCCAGCCAGTGACGGTGTGCCGGAGTCGAAGGAGTCGAGCCCGTGCTCAACGAACTTGCGGAACGCACGGGCATCGGCGCCGGGTGCAACGGTGATTGATCTGACGTCTACCCAGTAGGGGCGCTCGATCCGGTCAAGCACGTCTAGGAATCGATTCTTGTGGAGCTCGCGGCGAGCGGTCTTGGCGTCCGGATTCGCCGTGAGTACCTCGACGTAGTGCTGCGAGCCGTCTGGCGCCGTGACCGAAAGGTCGGGGGTGCCGTCAGCTGTCTCCGGCCGAAAGGTCGCCTCCCATTTCTCGCTGCTGTGGAAGTAGCTCCAAGCCTCCAGCTCGAAGAGCGCGCCTTGGTGCTTGGCGTCGTTCTTCTCTCTGACTACTTCCGCCTGAAGGCTTGCTCGGTGTTCAGGGGGGATTGTTCGGAAGATGGACTCCAGCCGCTGACGCTCGGCTTCGAGCCGAGGATCGGTTGCCAGTCGCACCGCCTGCGGAAGCGAGTAGTCGCCGTGCCGCTCGAAACGCCCGGCGAACTTGCGGACGACGTCCGGGTGGAAGAGAAGATCTTTCATGGTCGGGACATGGATCAGGCGCCAGAACCCTCGACGGCGTGCAACTCCTGACGAGCCGGCTCCGGGATCATCCGGTTCAGTCGCCGCATCGCCTCGGTGCTGGTCGTCTCGAAGCAGTGGCCATAGACGTCCATGGTGAACGACGTCGAGGCATGCCCGAGCTGCCGGCTGACGTACTTCGGATTCTCCCCCTGGCGGATGAGCAGCGACGCGTAGGTGTGCCGTAGCGAGTGCAGCCCGACACTCGGCCGTAGCTTCGCGCTCTTCCGAAGCTTGAGGAACGTCTCCCGGTACCACCAGCTCGGGTCGATCGGATTGCCCGTCCGGGTGCGGAAGATGAAGCTCTTCCCGATTGGCGGTGACGTGGCCCTGTGCGCCGCAAGTACGTCGAGGACGCGCTGCGGGACGTCCACCGTGCGTTCGCCTGCCGCAGTCTTCGGAGTCGTTACCTCGCCCGCATAGAGGGAGCGTCGCACGCGGATCCGTCCACCGACCTCACCGCCACCGCTTTCGATGTCGCGCCACTGCAGCGCGAAGATCTCGCCGCGGCGGAGCCCCGCGAAGAGCCCCAGGTGAATGATGGCGTTTCCTTCTGACGAGTCGGCAGCCGCCTCGAGGAGAGCCGCGATGTCGTCGTCCTCGAAGAACTCAGCTTCGCGGTGTCTCCGTTTCAGGCGCTTCTGGCCGATGAGCGGGTCATGGGCGAGGAACGCCTGTGCCGGGTGGCGAGCCCATTCAAGGATCGCGTGCAGTTCGTTGAACAGATTGTTGAAGGTCTTCGGCGCCATCGTGCCGGCGGCGATCTTCTCGGCCGCGGACCGTCGCCACTTGTTCATGATCGCCGGGGTCAGTTGGTCGGAGCGGTGGTCGCCGAACACGGTCCGGAAGTGCGTTTCGACGCCAGAGCGGTAGGTCGCTGCGGTGGATGCCTTCAAGTCGCCGAGCATTACGCGCGTGTCGACGTCGTCGAGCCAGGCGTCGAACACCTCCCGCATTGGCACGGGCTGGATCTCGATGTACGTGCCGTCATGAACCGCCGTCATCTGCTTCGCTAGGAAGCGATCGGCGTCCTTGCGCCGGCGGAAGCTCTTGGTGCGTTGCCGGCCCGCGGCGCGGTATCGGACGTCGTAGCGGCGGGTGCCGTCGTCGAGAGTGCGTTTGCGAATCGTGCCCCTCATTGATCTGCCTCCTCCTCGGCCACGGCGTCATCCAGCCCGACCGTCCCCCGCATGATCGACGCCAGGCCGGCCAACACGTCACGGTTAAGCCGCCACCCGTCCTCGACCAGGCTCTCGATGATTCTCCACCTTGAGGAGTCGCGGAATTTCTGCAGTTGGGAACGCCACTGGCCAGGATCGTCCTCCACCTGAAAGGGCGTACTGACCCCATCGGGGGTAACCCTCGTCGTCTTGATGAACGGAGCGAAGGATCGCAGCGTCTCCAAGCGCTGTTCTATGAAGGCTCGCTCCGTGGTAGTCACGAACCCGCCGCGTTCAGCAAGCACCTCTTGAAGGGCCACCGGCCAGTCGCCGAGACCCTGGTACTCGATCACCACCGGCTCTCCGAGAAGCTCGCACAGCGGACAGTCGAGCGCCCCTGCCAGGGTCTCCATCGTCTCCACCTTCGGCGACCCCGTGGAATCCGGGTTCTCGATTCTAGAGAGACTCGAGGGAGATATCCCGGCCGCCTTGGAGAGCCCGCGCACGGACAAGCCGCGGCGCTCCCGGGCCTGTCTCACTGCGGCCGCGATCGCTTGCGCCCTGGCCTGCAGACGGTGCTCAGTTGACCTCTCTTCTTCATGTGCCATAAACAGGAACGCTCCATCGATTGCGTGGGTCGGTACGAATGTGTACGTTTGCATGGTAACAGTTCGGTGTGCGAATCCAAGGGGTACTCAAGGCGATGACAAGAAGATCGACCGAAGTCGTCCTCGCGCGAGCGAGGGCACGCCAGCAGCTCCGAGCAGAACCTGGGATGGCGCGAGCCCTGCGCGAGCGAGCGTGCCTAACCCAGGCCGATGTTGCCGAGGCCCTGGGCGTATCCGCTGTGGCCGTTTCTCGTTGGGAGGCCGGACAGCGATTGCCGGGCGGTTCTCAAGCGGTGGCATACCTCGGGTTCTTGCAGGCCGCCTGCGAGGCAGGCCGATGAACTCGCCGATCGCGCATGCCAGCGCTTCGCCCCTTCTCACGGTCCAGGAGGTCGCCGAGCGCCTCAGTGTGCCGAAGAGCTGGGTGTACGCGAAGGCCGAAGACGGCGAGCTGCCCTCGTTCAAGCTGGGCCACTACCGCAGGTTCTCGCCCGAGGCGATCGAGGTGTATCTGCGCCGGCAGCTCACCAGCGTGGGCAGGGCGTCGTGAGGAACTACTCCAAGGTTTCTCCGAAGTTGTGGACCGGCACGGTAGGGAAGGCCCTGCGTTCGGATCCGGAGGCCCAGGCGCTCGCCGTGTACCTCGTGACCTGCCCCCATTCCAACATGGTGGGCCTGTATCACTTGCCGGTCGCCTACGTCGCCGCCGATCTCGGCTGGCAGCTCGAAGGGGCTTCGAAGGCCCTTGCAAGGGTCTGCGAAGTGGGTTTCGCGCGCTACGACGACGAGCACGAGCGGGTCTGGATCGTCGAGCACGCGCGCCATGAATTCGGGGACGAGCTGAAGGCTGGGGACAACCGCATCCAGGGCATCGCGAAACAGCTAGAAGACCAACGCGTGTCGGGGCTTTTCGGCGAATTCCTTGACCGATACGGCGAGCCACTCAACCTCGATACGGAGGGCCTCGCTAGGGGCTCGGAAGCCCCTCCGAAGCCCCTTCGAAGCCAGGAACAGGAACAGGAACCGGAACAGGAAGCCGGCGTCGAGATCCCCGACGCCTTGGCCTCCCTTTCGGTGACGTTGCTTGATGCCGCTCGGCAAGCCTGTGCTTCGACACGTACGACGGGAAGGATGGCTGACAGCGTCTGGCAGGGGACGCTGGCGAAGCTGGCGCAGTACCCGGTTCACGCGGTTCGAGACGGCCTCACCGTCTACGTCGACAAAGGCTATTGCGCTGACGGGAAGGACGAGAAGTACCTCGTGGGCATCGTTCGAGGCAAGGCCAAAGAGCCGCCACCGACAGCCGGCGCCCAGAAGGGCCCCGATGACAGCGTGAACCTCGACCCCAACAAGTACACAACGTGGGAGCCCGCAAATGTCTGAGACCAAGCCCGAACTGTGCGACGCATGCAACAACAGCGGATGGCTTCGGGACGGTGCCTGCGAGTGCCGCGAACCCTGGCTGCTGGCGCGACGACTCGAGGAAGCTGAGATCCCCGTGACCTTCGAAGCCTCCACCCTCGAAGCCTTCGACACGAGCGTGAGCACCAGCGCGGCGAGCGCCCATGCGATCTGCAGGGGCATCGCGGAGCGCGGACCCACCGACACCGGGCTCCTCCTCACCGGCCCGGCCGGAGTGGGAAAGACGGCGCTAGCGGTGGGCACGCTACGCCTGATGATCGAGAACGGCGCGGCCGGTCTGTTCGTCGCGGTGCCCAAGCTACATCGGCGCTTGCAGAAGAGTTTCGCCAAGGGCGCCCGGGAGTCGGAGAGCGAGGTTATGGACCAGCTTATCGACGCGCCCGTGCTCGTGCTCGATGAACTTGGAGCCCGCCGATACACGTCGTATTCGAACGACGTTCTCCAAGAAATCCTCGGAGAGCGCTACAACGACCGCCGCGCAACGCTCGTCACCACCAACTACAACGCGTCAGAACTCGGCCCGCGGATCGGTGATCGCCTTATGTCGCGGCTGCGCGAGCGCTCGACGCTGATCGAGATTACCGACACGCCGGACTACCGGCTGCGCCTGCAGGGCGCTGCACCCACAGATCAGAGACCGCCACGGATCCACCCACGAGATCAGATCCGGTTCGACGCTTGACGGCGCGCGGCCGTCAGCATTCCACCAACCACACGCAACGCGCGTGACCCTCTCGCGTCGGAACTCGGTAGGGGGGTGCCCCCCATAGGTTCTTCGCGACGCTTGGCCGCGTACGGGTAGTACGGCCGCACCGCCTGCCCATTTTCTGAAGCTGCCCTAGGGTCGCCAACAACAGGAGCTAGAGGCCCACTAGACCGACTGGAGGAACCCCGGCTCAGGCGAAGACTCCCGGCCCCTTGCAGGGCCACACAGGAGTTCGCGCCGCACCGGATGTCCTGAAAAGTGAACAGGTTAGGAGCGAATCAGAATGGAAGAGCGAAGTGAGAACATGACGCGACAGGGCGTGGCCGAGCTGCTTGGCATGCACGCCGATTCAGTCACGAGGAATCTCCACAGCGGCCTGTCGTGTGCCGTCTTGGAGTGGGGTGGTCGTGGGCAGTCGATGACCTTCGCCCGCGGGCTCACCCTGCGCTGGTGGCGGGCGAAATCGTGCGTCAAGAGCAGCGGGTCGCCGTGTGCTCAGTGCAAACAGGTGCTCGAGGATTGTGTGCTGATCGGCAGGCACCTACGCAACGCGAAACACAGTGCCGGCGACCCGTGCGGCGAGCACGAAGCCTGCTCCCCGATGCCTCCCGAATGGGAGCCGATGTGGCCATGCTCGGAAGGCCGGTGGGTCGCCCCTGAGCTGCCGGATGATGGTCTCGCCGAATCGGCGGCGATTGCGACCAAGTTCGGCGTCTCGTACTTCACCGTCGCAGCCTGGATCGCCGACGGCATGCCGACCGATGACCTGGCGAGGGGGCGCGAATGGTTGGAGGAACGAGGCCAGCTGGAAGATACTGGCGATGCCATCGGTCTCGTCCGCGAGCGAGCGCGCAAGGAACGTGCGATGGCCTTGCTCGCAGAGCAGCGGCTCGCTGAGCGCGCCGGGAAGCTCCTGAGAGTCGACGACGTGCGGGAGACGTGGTCGGGTGAAGTCAGCGCTGTCAGAACGTTGTTGCTGTCCTGGCCGACCGTTCTTGCCACCCGACTGGAACGAGCCTTCCGCACCGGTGGCGTCCACGCCGTGGAGCGCGAGCTGAAGGCGGCTGTCTACGAGGTGCTAACCCAGCTTTCGGAGGGGAACCATGATCCGCCGAAGAGCAAGACCGCGCCACGGAAGAAGAAGGCCGGCAAGAAGAAGGCCCCGAAGAAGAAGGCGGCCGGAAAACGGGCGCGCAGGCGGTCGAGAGCGTGAAGTGCGTCGGGGCGGCTGGGCCTCAGCTGCGTGGTGGTTGGGCGGCAGTCCGTGACACCAGTCCGCCCCGGTGCTGACGACCCAGGGGCCGGTGCCTCGCGATGTTGATGGGCGGCTCGTCAGGAGCGTGCGGTCATCGGAGCGTTCGTTCGGAAGGGTCCGCATCGCGTGCAAATCGGTGTTCTTTTGCTGATCCCTCGGAATTCCTGGCGAGGCGCGGTTCCATGGGGGAGGGGAAAACAAAGACGAGATCCCGAATGCCTGAAGGAACGATACGTGACCGCCTGGCCCACGCGGCAGACACCGGCCGAATAGTACGCAGCGTCTACGCCCGCGGCACCCAGCCAGGCACCTACCGCGACGTCCGGCCCTTGCTCGTCAACGAGCTGAAGATGACGGCGCACGACCTGGCGGCGGGAATCGCGAAGACGTTCAAGCTCGAAGCCATCACGATTCCCGACGACGTCAGCGGCATGGAGGCGTATGACCCGGAACGAACGTCGGCGAGTTGGACGGACCCATCCCAGTCCATCGCGCAGAACTTCGAAGGGAAGCGCGCCGAACTCGAAGCGATGGGGTGGCACGTTGAACTTGAGCGCGACAGGATCGGCGTCCACGGTTTCTTCCAGAACGGCAAGCCACGCAAGGGAGCATCGACCGGGATCTCCTACCACGAGATGACCCACGACCACATCGACCTCGATGGAGTGGAGCACTACCGTAAAGCGAAGAAGCCCTACTACGTGTGGAGCAAGCGATGGACGCAGGCTCGCTCCTACGGGAAGATGAAATCAGCTGCGGCGGCGTTCATGGCCGAGGCAAAGGCACTGGCGCCCAGCCTCGACGGCACCTAATAACGAGTGATGGAATGGCCCTATGTCCCGAACGCTGAATCTTCCTCCTGGTTGACCAGTAGTCGACACCGGTAGTTACGTGACGCGCCGGTACAAGGTCGAGATGGCGAGGTAGCTTGTGAGTAGGAAGAAACCCACCAAGGCAGAACTCCAGAAGATTCTGGAGGAGCACGGGCAGTGGGTTGAGTCGAGGGGGAGAACCGGAAGGCGCGCCGACCTCCACGGCGCCGACCTCCACGGCGCCGACCTCCGCGGAGCCGACCTCCGCGCGGCCCTGGTCCATGGCGCCGACTTCAGCAGCGCTAACCTCCGCGGCGCCGGCGTCGACGGCGCCAACCTCCGCAGCGCTAACCTCCAAGGCGCCGACCTCAGCAGCGCCAACCTCCACGATGTCGACCTCCGTGGTGCCAACCTCCGCGGCGCCGTCCTCCACGGCGCCGACCTCCGCGGAGCCGACCTCCGCGCGGCCCTGGTCCATGGCGCCGACTTCTTGGACGCGATCTTCGGTGCTACCTCGATCTCCAAAGTGGACCTGAGCGAAACGGCTGGACTCGGTGGTGCGAATCACACCTACCCTTGCAGCATAGGTACGGACACGATCGCGCGATCCCGAGGCCAGATACCCGAGGTCTTCCTGAAGGGCTGTGGTCTGGACGACATCAGCATTGCGTACGCCAAGCTCTACGACCCGACCCTGACGGACAAGCAGATCACCGACATCACCTACCGGATCGACGAACTGCGCGGACGACCCCCGATTAGGCTCGACCCCGTGTTCATTTCCTACTCGCACGCTGACATCGAGTTCGTCGTCGCTTTGGAGAAACGGCTCGACAAGCTGGGTGTCCGCGTGTGGCGCGATGAGCACAGCATGAAAGCCGGGCCGATGGATACTCAGATCGAACGCGGGATCGAACTCAACCCGACGCTGATACTCGTCCTGTCCGAGAGTTCCATCGAAAGCGACTGGGTCGAGTGGGAAGTAGGCGAGGCTCGCAAGCTCCAGAAGAAGCTGGAAAAGGCTGCGCGCGCGGCTGGAGCAACGAAGCCCGTGCGACACGTGCTCTGCCCAGTCGCGCTCGACGCGTCATGGAAAGAGTGCAATTGGCCGGGACCGATCAAAGCTCAACTCTTCGACAAGTACTACGCGGTGCCATTCGACGACTGGGAGGAGCCGGCCGCGTTTGATCGTCAGTTCGCCAAGCTCGTGGACGGTATGGATCTCTACTACAGGAAGGGGAAAGCCAAGTAGTGAGACCCACCGAGGAAGAACTCCGAGAGATCCTGCGGGAACATCGGCTGTGGATTGAGTCGGGACAAGAATCGGGCACGCGAGCCGACCTCCGGGGAGCCAACCTCTGTGGAGCCGTCCTCCAGCAAGCCGACCTCCGGGAAGCCAACCTCTTCAGGGCTAACCTCAACGGAGCCAACCTCAGGGGTGCCAACCTCAAGGGAGCCAACCTCGGGGATGCCAACCTCGCGGAAGCCGACCTCCGGCAGGCCTCCCTCCAGAGTGCCCGCCTTCAGGGCGCCGACCTCCACGGAGCCGACCTCCAGAGTGCCGACCTCCAGGGTGCCGACCTCAGGGAAACCGACCTCCAGCGAGCCAACCTCCAGCGTGCCGACCTCCGGAATGCCGACCTCCATGGTGCCGACCTCCAGGCCGACCTCCGGAATGCCGACCTCCATGGCGCATCGCTGGCATGCGCAAGCTTCACGAGAGCGAGCCTCGGCCAGACCTTGTTCGCCAGCGTTGACCTGAGCACCGCAGTTGATTTGGAGAGTGCGGTGCACTTCGGGCCCTCGACCATGGGCACGAACACGCTCATGCGCTCCCGCGGCAGGATCCCCGACGTGTTCCTGGAGGGCTGCGGCCTAAGCGACATCGACATCGAGTACGCGAAGCTCCACGACCCGGATCTGACCGACGAGCAGATCATAGACATCACGTACCGGATCAGCGAGCTTCGGACACGCGACCCGATCCAGATCAGCCCGGTGTTCATCTCCTACTCGAGCGATGACAGGGACTTCGCTGGCACCATCCATAAGCGCCTCGATTCACTGGGCGTCCGCGTTTGGCGCGATGAACACGAGATGACTGCGGGACCAATGGAGAAACAGATCGAACGCGGCATGCGTCTACACCCCACGGTGATTCTCGTGCTCTCGAAGAACTCCGTTGAAAGCGACTGGGTCCAGTGGGAGG
>JAJFJC010000361.1 GCA_021774385.1 Alphaproteobacteria bacterium | reverse complement strand
GCATGCAAAAACCCGATCGCGACGCTTTCGACCCCTTCCCGTTCAAGGATCGGTAGCAAAGCACGCAACCCTTCCTCATCCAACGGCGTTAGCTCTTCGCCGTCGACGGCGAGACGCTCGGAAACAGTGAGGCGCAAATAACGCGGCACCAAGGGCTCTGTTTTATCGAGAAAAATGTCATATTGATCATAACGGGTCTCATAGGCGATATCGAGGACATCGCGGAACCCATCGGTCGTGATGAGGGCCGTTACCGCGCCTTTTCGCTCGATAATGGCGTTGGTCGCGAGCGTGGTGCCGTGAATTAGAATTCCAATATCGCTGACCGTTAAGCCGGCGCTGTCGAGCGCGGAAGCAATCCCTTCCAGCACGCCTTCTTCCGGCGCGTGGCTGGTCGTCAGGACCTTCGCCGTGGTTCTTTTGCCCGCTTGTTCGACAACGACATCGGTGAACGTGCCCCCGATATCGACGGCCAATCGGGCCGACCCTGTTTGCGTCGCCATTCTCGTCATTTGCTCCCGTAACGGTATTCGTTGAGATATTCCCTGGAATCAGGATACGGCGATACTAAACCGGTCACGCGTCAACGCCAATGTGAAGCTGTTGGAAAAGAGGTTGCCGGGAAACGGGAAAATCCCCACATTAAGCCAGCCGAGGGGCGAGTTTCGATATGGATACGCCAACAGAAGGCGTTTGGAGGTCGCTAAACCATGAACAATAAAATTAAATACGCCACTGTTTTAAGTACCATTCTATTCGCCTCGGCCTGTGCTGGTGGTACAGGTGATAGCGGCGGACCCGATTGGTCGAAATCTGAAACCTATAATGTAAAAACCGGCCGGGGCGACCGCGTGCTCATGGAAGTCGTGGGCAATGCCACGGAAGGATATGATTACAACGCGCGTATCCGGCATACATCGCGTTCAGATCCAGATCCCCTTGATCGTCAGCGCGTGCTTGGTGACGCATCGCGTATAATTGTTGCCCGAATCTGTGGTATAGGTGCGAAAGAAACGCAACCGTCCTACGCGTCTAACTATTACGAACGGCGAGGCAGATTCGTTTGCGATAAATAGCGAGTTCGATTCCAAACACAGCGAGAATTTGGATTTGTAGTTGATTGGACAAAATGGACCGGTACGAAACTATCCCTAAAAGCGTTGAGTTGCAGGTGCTGCACGACTATTGGAACGGGTTACGGGGGGATCGCCGTATGCCGCCGCGTTCCGAATTTTATCCCGAGGACCTGCCCGGCGCACTTTTACCCAATATTTTGCTGGTCGAAGTTTCGCATGATCCCTTGCGTTTCTACTATCGCGTTATGGGCAGTGCCATTGCCACGCTGCTAGGCGAGGATTGGACCGGAAAGTATGTCGATGAAATAAAAGCCGTAAATGAAAAGGTATTACAGCAATATATCGATACGGTAGCGACCGCGGCGCCCAGCCTCTATTCCAACGAATATCACAAATTCGATAAGTCGGTCGGCTATAAGCGGCTCTTAAATTATGAACGGTTGTGGCTCCCCCTGTCGTCGGATGACAACACGGTCGATTTTTTACTTGGCGGAACTTCTGTAAAGGCGGTCGAGCTTCCGCCAAGTAAATAGAATTGCGGCACCGTACCGCGCGTCCGTTAGTCCTCGCAATATTCCTTGATCGTTTTATAAAGCGATTCCGGAATGGTAATACCTTCGGTGGGGGTTGATTGGCGCGCGATATAGCGTCTGTCGGAAGGTAATCGGGTCCCCTCCTCCTGCAATATCTCCGAGAAAAGCGTTTCCGCGTGTGCCAAGGCGGCGGTGCTATCGCCACCACCGCCAAAGCGTGCCGGATCCATCGCGATAAGCAATTCGCCCCCTTCGGAAGGACCGCCGTCGGTATTTTCGTCCCGCGCGGATTCGAAGCCAAATTTGCAGCCCGTGAGTCCAACGGCCAGAAGTTCGACCATCAAGGCAATGGCCGCGCCCTTGTGTCCGCCGAATGGTAATTGCGCACCCGCCAACCCGGCTTCGGGGTCCGTGGTGGGGTTCCCATCGGGGTCGATGGCCCAACCTTCCGGAATTGAATGGCCATCACGCAGGTGCAGTTGTATTTCGCCACGCGCCGACGCGCTTGATGCCTGGTCGAAAATCATTGGCGGTTTGCCCGGGCGGGGCCATCCGAAAGCCATCGGATTGGTGCCGTAAAGCTTTCGTATACCGCCGGCCGGCGCGACAAACGACCGGGAGTTCACAAAGGCAAAAGCGACCAGCCCCTCTTCGACCAGCGCGTCAACGTCGTACCAAAGCGCCGCGAAATGGTGCGCATTTACGATGGGCATGGCCGCGATACCTTGCGACCGCGCTTTCTTGGCCAGAACCGGACGCCCCGCCGCCATGGCGGGCGCCGCGAACCCGTGGTGTGCATCCACGCGAATGACACCCGGCGCGTCATCGTGTAAGGCCGGTGTGACGATGCCGTCAACGCGTCCACTTTTGACACCGGCGCAATAACCGGGCATCCGAAACAGACCGTGTGATTTGCATCCGTCTTGTTCCGCCGTCGTCATGACATCCGCGATTACGGTCGCATTTTCTTGTGATATGCCGGATTGGGTTAAGCCACGCATCGCGAGTGCGCGCACTTCATCCAGGGTTAATTTCACGTCACTCACCAGTTGTTCCTCAATTCGCGTAATTTTAGAAAAACCGTTTTGGGGTCGATTTCGTCCGGCAGCTCAGGAAACGACTCGCGCAGACGCGCAATCACGGACGGGCTATGCAAACGGAAGAAGGTGTTGATTTCTTTCTCCATAGCCAAGGTCGAAACAAGGGCGGAATTCGGGTCTTGCCCGCCGATATCGTCCAAGAGCGATTTCGCGTTATCGTTATCCGGTTCGCGGTCGAGCGTGAATTCGAGGTTGTTGATCATATAATCGTGGCCGGGATAGATAAGCGTATCCTCCGGCAAGCCCGCCAATTGCGAGGCGAAGGTTTGAAACAGTTCGTTGGGGTGACCACCATTGTGGCAGTTGCCCGCGCCGGCATTGAAAAGCGTATCGCCACAGAACAGCGCTGGCTGCGCGGTACGGGACATCAGACAGACATGTGCCATTGTATGCCCCGGCGTGTCGAGGCATTCCAGTTCTAGCGATTTCCCGACCTTGATGACGTCCCCCGCTCCAAGGCCGCGGTCCATATTTGGAATTTTCGCCTTCGCATTGCTGTGCGCCAGCAGCTTCGCGCCAGTTGCCGCGATCATCGCGTCGTTGCCACCGGTATGGTCGCCATGTTCATGCGTATTCAGGATTTGCGTAATCTGCCAGCCATTCTTCTTCGCGGCCGCAAGGCACTTTTCATGATCCAGCGGATCAATCGCCATGGCCTCGCCCGTATCGGGGCAGACGATCAGATAATTGAAATTACGGTACGCATTCCCTGTCCAGATTTGTTCGACAATCACGTTAAGCTCCCCAATTTGTCCATCAGCCTTTTTTACACGGCCACCATCGTTGGACGCGACATAAGACGGTCACGAATCTATGAATGGCACTTTATAGCGTCCGGTCACAAATTGTTATGCAAGAATATCTTCAAAAGAGCAGATCAATGATTAGCCGATTTCGCATATGCGTTCTTTTCCTCACCTTGTTCGGCGTGGCCGGCTTTGGCGGTGTTGAATCCCTGTTCGCACCAAAAGCCGAATTGTGGGAGCGTTGGAATCGGTCAGACGAAAGATCGCGTGAGATCGTCGATCACGGCCCCTGGGACCAATTGCTCGAAAGATACATTGTCTCAGACGATGATGGTGTGAACCGGGTCGCCTATGGTCGCATTAGTGCCGCGGACGGGCGGAACCTAGATCGTTATATAAGGCATTTAGCGTCCACCAAAGTGACAGGGCTCAACCGTACCGAACAACTTGCCTATTGGATTAATTTCTACAACGCCCTGACGGTTAAGCTCATAGTCGCGCACAGACCGGTTCAATCGATCCGCGATATTGATATTTCACCGGGGCTTTTTAGCGAAGGCCCATGGGATAAGAAATTACTTAAAGTCGAAGGCGAAACGATCAGCCTTAACGACATAGAACACCGTATTCTAAGACCAATTTGGCGGGACGCGCGCCTCCACTATGCACTGAATTGCGCATCTGTTGGATGCCCGAATTTGCAGAAAACAGCCTTCACGGCGCGGAATTCACAGGATTTGTTGGAAACAGCGGCACGGGCCTACGTAAACGATCGACGCGGCGTTCGGCGCGAGGGTGATGAGGTCGTAGTATCAAGCATCTATGCTTGGTTTAAAGAGGATTTCGGCGGCGATGTTGCAGGCGTCCTAAGCCATTTACGGAAATATGCCGACCCAAGGGTTGCCGCCTTGTTGGAAGATGTAGATGACGGAAATTTAAGGGATGCCTACGACTGGACTCTGAATGAAACCGGTGGCAGGTAATTAGTCTTCCACC
>JAJFJC010000037.1 GCA_021774385.1 Alphaproteobacteria bacterium | reverse complement strand
TCGACAACCGGCGGGTCGATGACGGGAGGACCAAGGACGGGCGGTTCGCCGACCACCTCAACCGCCAAAAACGACGCGCCTGATTCCTCCTCCGCCGACGAATTAAAACGCGGGTCACGCAGCCATTTGAAAATCAGGTTTGCGTTTACGTCGTAGCGACGCGCAACCTGTGAAACCGAAATACCTGGAACCCGTGTCTGCACCACAATTCGGCGCTTCTCATCGTCCTCCCACAAACGCCGCAATCGTCGCTTCTTCGACATCCCTAAACCCAATTAGTGTCCACCAGCGATAGTGGACACCAACGCCCTCTATCAGGCGAAAACATTCGCAGAAAAAATCGCTTCCAAATAGGGCGGGTTCTCCAAACGCTTACACTATACTTAACTTACCATGCCGTCGAAAATTGAAGACCTTTGGCTGACCTTGCATGACACACCCGATCCTATTATCGGACGCGGCGTTGGCGAAATACGGCATGCGGATACTGTAAAACGCTAAAGCCCAAGGATCGCTTTCGCGACGATGTTGCGCTGAATTTCAGACGAGCCGCCGGCGATCGATTTCATGCGGTTGCTAAGATACATCGGCACCATGGTGATGGCCTGCTCCGGTCCGACCGGCGGCCGGTTGCGGCCGACTTCCAGGGCTTCGGGTTGAAAGGCGGACGCATAATTGGCCGCCGTTTCCACGCCCAGCATATCGGCGGATTGCAGGATCTCCGCGTTTTGAATGTTCAGCGACGATGAAACGGGGCCGGGGGGCTTGCCCGCGCTCAGATTGGCGAGGACGCGCTGCTCGGAGGCTTCCAAGGTCAGGGCGTTGACCTCGAGCCGTGCGAACTGACGGCGGAAATCGGCATCGTCCCTCAAGGTGGCACAGCCGGCCGGCGTGATTTTCGCCAGCGCCTCGATCCGCCCCAGGGTCCGGCGCAGCTCAACCGAGCCCATGGAGAAGCGCTCGAACTCCAGCAGATACTTCGCCACCGACCAGCCGTCGTTTTCCGCGCCGACGCGGTTTGCTTTCGGCACCCGCACATCCTCGAAGAAGACCTGATTGAGTTCGTGCACGCCGGCGATATTGGTGATCGGCCTGACCGTGATGCCGGGCAAGGCCATGTCGATCAGCAGGAAGGATATGCCTTGCTGCTTCTTGCCGTCCGTCGCGGTCCGGACGAGCGCAAACATCATGTTGGCGTGCTGCGCGTAGCTGGTCCAAATCTTGGTCCCGTTGACGACATAGTCGTCGCCATCGCCAATAGCAGCGGTGTGTAGCGACGCAAGGTCGGAACCCGCGCCAGGCTCCGAATAGCCCTGACACCAGATATCCGCGCCGCTCAGGATACGCGGCAGATAGTGGGCTTTCTGCGCATCCGTGCCGTAACCGATCAGCATCGGGCCGCACATTCTTAAGCTCATCGGGATCAGGGCAGGGGCTTCCGCGCGGACGCATTCCTGGGCGAAGATGTAGCGCTGCACCAGCGACCAGCCGGTGCCGCCATATTTCACTGGCCAGTCGGGCGCGGCCCAGCCCTTGGCGTGTAGGATGTGCTGCCATGTCATCGATGTATCGATATCCTGCCACAGGCTGGTGCGCTTGCGGGCGGCGTCGCGTAACGGTTCGGTCAGTGCGTCGTCAAGAAAGACACGCACCATGCCCCTGAAATCTTCATCGTCCTGTGACAGCGCCGTATCCATCATTCAATCCCGATTCCAATACGGATCCAATTGTGAACAGCTGCGCCGGGTTTTGCCATACCGAAACGTTCTCAGACTTATTGCGCTGACGCTGGGTTTGCGCTGTCAAATGTTAGATTTGGGTAGCGGTTTGAGTGCGTCCTATTCGGATAGGATAAGCGCTCTATTTCGGACATCGGTTGCCTAGCGGTTGTTAGGCGGTTTTTGCCGCGCTGTTCAAGACCGCTTCGACTCCGTTTCCGATGCGCCTGCTGGTTGGCGTTAGAGTCTGTTCGTGACTCGTTTCGGAATTGGCACGAAATTTATTCTAAATCAGCGATGGACTAGTACCGAGACAATCACGCTCCAGGCAGGGTCGCAGCTCGATCGGGTCATCGAAGGCGGGTCGATGACCGTTTTGCGATAGTAGGTGGACCGACGTTCGGTCGCCTTGCGTCGGGCCTGATCGAGTAAACGGCCGGATACGCTCAGGACGTCCGCGACTATGGCAGAAAAGCTGGCTCGAAATGTTGCCGTGAATTTGACAGGTGCTCCGGAAGCCAGCGGTACGCCCGATCCGAGGGTCCAATTCCAACAGGTATCTTCGGTCCGTGCACTGTTCAATCGTGTGTCGATCGGTTTGAAAGTCTTTCCGAGGTCGATGATGCATAGGAACGAATTGACGTTGCACCCCTGAACATTTTCTGCCGGAAAAGGTGGACCGGATGCGCATGACGGGTACGGCCACGCGGTATCGGACTCCTGCCCATGGGGTATTGTCGCAACAGCGGACCGATCGTCGGCGATTTCACGGTAAAGCGTTTCGGTCGCCTGGTCGGGCTCAATGTTAAGTTCGCGCCGCAAGATCGTGGCGCAGGCCTGGTACTGTCGGATTGCGGCAGCCTTTTGGCTGGCGCGCTGATGGAGGCGCATGAGCGTTCGATGAACCGATTCTTGCAAAGGATCCAGCAAAAGCAGTCGCCCGGCGGTTTCTATAGCAGCGGCGTTGTTCGATCCGGCGAATTGATGGCGTAGCCGCGTCTTCAATGTGGTGATCAACCTGTCTAGCAGTCGCTGTTGCTCGCCGCGAAGCCATTCCTGGAAAGGGAATTCGGAGAGCCGGAAACCGGCGAGCAATTCGTCGTGATACAGTGCGGCGGCCTCGCCGGTCGACTCTGGCGTTTGGTCGGCGATGAGAGATTCGAACCTAGCGACATCGATTTCAATCCGAGCCGGATCAAGGGAAATAACGCGATTATCCACGATAACGGTCCGGCGGTGCAGCGGTCCGAGTGACTTGCGAATGACGTAGAGCGTCTGCGCTAAACTACGGCGCGCTTGGACGTCGCTCCGGTCGCCCCACAATAAGGCGGCAAGCTTGTCGCGCTCCTGCGGCTGGCCGGCCGGAACGGCCAAATACGCCAATAGCGCTTGTGCCTTACGAGAACGTAGAGGCGGCCCATTTCCACCGGTCAACTCAAAGCCGCCAAATAGTCGCAGTTTCAGCATCGTCATGGCTCGTCATCGTTGCTGCAGGTTCGAGAGTACTCCCAACGTCAGAATGCTGAAAGCGTAAGTTTCCGACCGGGCGGTCGAAATCAAGCGATTTTGACGGAACGATGATCCGATTTTGATTGTTCTGTGACCGCGATCTCGCACAATCCCGTTCGTTTTCGGCTGGTCGGTTTCTCGCGAGCGCCAGGTTTTTTGCAAATTTCACCGATCGGCGCGGTGGAGCAGATTACATCGATCGCGGAAGACGCTGTTCTGGCAACTATGCCATCGGTTCCGTAAGCGGCCGCGAGGCGAGGAGGAAATCATGTCCAGTATTCAGTCTTTCGCCGCGCGGGTCCGCGAAAACGTCCAAAAGGTAATCGTCGGCAAGCACCAATCCATCGACTTGGTCGTCGTGGCGCTGCTGTGTCGCGGTCATGTCCTGATTGAGGACGTTCCAGGCACCGGAAAGACGACGATGGCGAAGGCACTCGCCGCGTCGCTCGATTGCGATTTCCAACGCGTGCAGTTCACGCCGGATTTAGTGCCAGCCGATTTAGTTGGCTTCAACGCCTACACGCCTGAAAGCGGCGAGTTGTCGTTCAAACCAGGACCGGTCTTCAGTCAGATTCTGCTTGCTGACGAGATCAATCGCGCGACACCGCGGACGCAATCGGCGATGCTGGAAGCGATGCAGGAACGGCAAATTACCGTGGACGGGGCAACCATGGGCTTACCGAATCCGTTCATCGTGCTCGCCACGCTGAATCCCGTCGAGATGGAGGGCACGTTTCCGTTGCCCGAAGCACAGCTCGACAGATTCCTGCTTCGGGTTGCCATGGGGTACCCGTCACGGGATGAAGGCCTCGAGATGCTTGAGCGGTTTCAGGGATCGGGGAATGCGGCCGATCTGTTGCCGGTAGCAGGTGCCGCGGACATTGAGAAGGCCTGCACGCGGGCTTCCGAAATTCGTGTGGAACCGACGATCCGGGAATACATCCTGGCCTTGGTGGACCGAACCCGCGAGCATGATTCGATTCGCATGGGGATTAGCCCCCGTGGCGCGCTTGCATTGCAGGCGAGCGCGCAGGTCTATGCGGGAATTTCCGGCAGAGACCATGTTCTGCCGGACGACGTGAAGGCGATGGCGTCCCCCGTCCTTAGTCACAGGCTGATCCTCGATGCATCGGCGGAGTTGCGGGGCCTGACCAGCACGGCGGTCCTCTCCGATATCTTGAACGAAACGCCGATCCCTCTGATGAGCTAGCATGCAGATGGTTTCGCGCGTTTCCGATGTCTTCATGGTCGTTCTGGCTGCCGTCGCCCTGTTGGGGATCATCCTCGACCGCCCGCCGCTCATCGCGCTCGGCTCGACGATTGCCATCTTGTCGCTGATCGGTCGCGTTTGGACCCGATTTTCCCTAGTCGATATCGAAACGGAATACGGGACGTTGTATGAGCGCATTTTCGAAGGCGAGGCATTCGATCTCTCCCTTACGGTCGAAAACCGCAAGGCCTTGCCCGTCCTCTGGATCGGCATCACGGAGTTTGTGCCGGAGGGCCTGGTGTTGCGCGAAACCGGCGGCGAAGAGCGGCCACACCTGAACGGGACGAATATCGTCTACGTCACGTACCTCGGACCGTATCAGCGCATCACGATGCATCACAGGCTAGTCGCTGCACGACGCGGGCGATACCGGTTCGGGCCGACGCAGTTGCGCAGTGGCGATTTGTTTGGGTTCTACGTCCGTTATAGGACGATGGACGTTCCCCAGCCGGTGCTCATCGTTTATCCGAAGATCGTGCCCCTGCCAGACCTGCATCTGCCGTCGGCGCAGCCACTGGGCGACGCGACCGACCCGAGGTGGGGCGTCGACGACAAATTGCGGCCGAGAGGGCTGCGGGAATACCGTCCCGGCGAACCGGCGCGGCATATCGACTGGAAGGCGACCGCGCGACGGGGCGAACCATTCGTCCGCCTGTTCGATCGCACCGTCACACAGAGTGTCGTTCTCATCGTAGAGTGCGATACACGCCGCGCTGCGCTCTCTGGCGTTCGGGGGCACTTCCTGGAGAGGACGGTCGTCGCCTCGGCGTCGGTGGCATATGCCTGTGCTAAGCGCGGGTTCCAGATCGGCCTGATCGCGAACGGCGTACCTCGAGGCGAACGGGTCCGCCCCGTCATTTCGCCGGGACGCGGCTCGAGCCAACTGCTAGTCGTTCTGGAAGCTCTCGCCGTCGCGGGATCGGCGACCACGCGATCGATGCCCGATCTGGTCACCAGCATCGGCGCGAAGTCGATCCCGTTCGGGGCGACCGTCGTCTGCCTGACGGCGGTTTTCGACAGATCAACGGAGGCGATGTTGCGGGCGCTGCAGGCCCGCGGCAATCCGACCGTGACGCTCTATGTTGGACCCGGATCCGCGCCGCGGGTGGCCCGGTTCGACGTGCGGGACTTTCGCCCTTTTGTCGCCTCCGCTGTCCGACCGGAGGACGAAGAGGTTCGCGAGACAGCCGATGCCTAGCCTGTACTCCCAGTTCGTCATGGCAGCGACGCTTTTGGCGGACAGCGCTTCAATGTTCGCCGGTTTTGCGATCATCGGCTTTTTCACGGGTCACGAGACTTCACCCCTGTCCTGGCTGGTCATTTTCGCGATCTTGTCGGTCGCGACCATCGGCGTTCACCTGGTGCAGCGAATTTACCCGACGGGGCGCGTTAGGTTGATCCTCTACGCCATCGCGGGGCTGTTTGTGTCCTATGGTGTGGCCGCCGGCGTGGCGCCGGTGGCCGTGCTACCGGGGCGCTTAGCGGTGCCTGACGCGGTCGGCGTTTATCTCGCGTTTCTGGCGGCCTGCTACCTCTGGTGCCACGCGGCCAGCATGATGACGGAGCGGGAAGTCGAGCGCCGGCTGGTGTCGCGCCTTCGGTTCGGAACCGCTTGGTTCGTCCTCGCCTTCATCGTCGAGAAGGGAAGCGGGCGCGACCTGCAGGTGGAGGGTCTGCTGCTCCCGTTCCTCGTTTCCGCGCTCGCCGCGCTCGCCATCAATCGGTTCGGCGGCGGCCTCGAGGCATCGCCGTTTCGACTGCGCCTGGCTGTCGTCATGGTCCTGTTCGTCGTGGCGTTCGGTGCTGCGGCGGGTGCGGTCGGCGACAGCGTCGGCCGCGGCCTGTGGCCGCTCGTCACCGCGTTCTTTCGATCGCCGCTGGAAGCGATCAGGGATGGCTATCTCTGGACGGTCGATACCGCATACGATCTGGTCATCGGACGTGAATCCGGTCGCAGAAGCGGCACGGGCGAACCGTCGTGGTGGGAGGGACTCGGTCGCTTTGGCCAGAATGATCCCAACGCCAGCGTCATCCCTATCTCGCACCAGGGTCTGGCAGTTCTCGCAATCGTCGCGATTCTCGGATACCTGATCTATCGGTTCTATCTGGGCCCCCGCGACGATCCCGGTGGGCCCCGCTTCGTAAATCGCGAGACGATCGACGATTCCATACCGTTCATCGGCGACACCTTTCGACTGATCCGGGGCATCACATCGAAGGGCGACGGTCGGTTCTGGCCTGCGACACCGGCGCGATCGACAGGGACCGAAGGGCAGCGCGAGACAATCGAACTTTATCGCCGGCTGGTCACCGTTGCCTGCGACCGCGGCCATGAATTCGACGACGCCGAGACGCCGAACGAACGTGCCCCGGACCTGAAAAAAGTTCTGCCGCAGGCGTCGATCACCAAACTGACCGCGCTGGTGAACGCAACCTGCTTCGCTGGACGGGATATCGACGCGTCGACGGTCCAAAACCTGCGGCGTGAGCTTCAAGAGGCGTTGCGAAGCAACGGGCGTTAGGCCGGTACAGCGGCGAAGATGACATTGTCTTAATTTGGCTAAAAAAGCGAACTCGCTACGATCCGGACCGACTTCTGATCTTACTCGAAAGCCGACTCGTGAAGATGGTGCGAAATTGTTGGTTTCCGTATAATTGGCGATGTGGAAGCGGACCTTCGGTTTTCAGGTGATCGTATCAGATCAAAGCCTTTTATAATTTCCGAGGCTTTGAATGGGGAATTTGAACAGCTAAGCGGTCACGGTTTCGGTGAGTCGTTTCGATGACTCGGAAATCACGGGTTTTATCGTTTCCTAACCGTTAAGGAACTCATACCGCAACGAGCATGGCTTTCATTTGGCGGGTGCCAGCAGCCAATAGACCAGGCCGGCGCCTAAGGCGACCGCGACCGCGCCGAGTTGGATTTCCGCGGACAGGAATGTGAGCAGAAAGCCTGTCGCGAGCGGACCGCACGCGGCGCCAAGGTCACGCCAGGCCTGCATTCGTGCGAGCGGACCTATAGCCTCCTCATCCGCATCGAGCGATTGCGCGATCACCGCGGGACCCAGCGATGCAAGCGCGCCCCGGAACAGCAGCATGACAAGCGCGCCCAAGACGGTGAAGCCGCCGGCGACGCCAACGAAGCCGAGCATCGTGAGCGCCGCCGCCCCGACGAACACCTTGCGCGCGCCGAAGCGGTCGGCGACCCACCCGAAGAGCGGCGCCGCAATGGCTTCGCCAAAATGGCGCATCGCCAAAAGGGCCCCGCCGCTCATTACCGCATCTGACAGCGACGCTTCGCGTGCGAATATTAGCGTGATGGTGACCGCGAACACGCCGTCGACGCCATAGCCCTGCAGAAAAAAGAGAACGTCAATCGGCTTTGGCCGCGCGAGCGAGACGGGCTTGCTGCGCCTGGCCTCTGTCTTGTTGCTTTTCGGCAGCGTGAACGCGATGAGAATCGCAAACGCGGTTGGTACGGCGAGGATGAGAAACGCATTGTTTGGGCCAACATGGCCCACGAGCCAAGCGCCCCCGAACAGGGCAAGGACCGGTCCCACCCGCTGGATCGCCTGTCCGACGCCAACGCGCGTGCCGACCCTTTCGCGATACTCAAGCGCATAGGAGAGGGTCGCCAGGACGAGAACGGCGTAGGTCAGGCCCCATGTGATCCGCGCCGCAAGAATTATCGCCGGCCCCTGGCCCAGCCCATAGAGCGCTGTCGATAGCGTCGCGAAGACAGCCGCGCCGATACACATGCGCCGAACGCCGACGGCATGCGTCAACCGTGCAATCACGCCATAGGCGAAAACACGGACGAAGCGGTTGGCGGAGAGCATGACGCCGACCCAGGGCAACGTCAGGCCGAAATCCGCCGCATAGGCCGGAAGCACGGCATACAGCAACGCGTCGCCGAGCAGCGCCAGCGACATGATGGAGGACGATCCAATGATGGCGCGCCAACCGCCGCCTGTCCCAGAGCCGCTCAATTCCGCCTCATGATGCGATGTGAGGTTTTGGGGATCAGATCGCGATGTCGCGTTGGTCAACGCCAGTGCAGCAGCCATTCGCCGCTGAGGCTACGAGTTGGAGCCCCGCATCCGGGACCGCCGAAGCGACTTGGCAGACCCCCGTTTCGGGCAGCTTCAGTTTGACTTGCCGGGCAGCGATCGGGTCGCCCGCGATCTCGGCGACGACCGAGCGGGCCTGTTCGTAGCCCGTGACCATCAGGAATGTCGGTGCCCGCCCGTAGCTCTTCATTCCAACGATGTAGAAATTTTTCTCCGGGTGTGAGAGCTCGACCACGCCGTGGGGGCGGACCGTGCCGCAGGAATGCAAATTCGGATCGATCAGCGGCGCCAGGGCAGGGGTCGCTTCCACGGCCGGATCAAGCGTCAGCCGCAGCTCCGACAAGAAGGTGAGGTCGGGTCGGAAGCCGGTTGCGACGATGATCCGGTCGGCCCGCACCGCGGTATCTTCATTGTTGGATTGGCCCTCGACCAGGATTGCGCCGCGATCCGAGGTAAGCCGCCGCACGGCGAAGGGCGACAGAAGCGTGACGTGCCCCTCTTGGACTGCCTGGGTCGCGCGAACGCCCAGTTGGCCGCGTCCGGGCAGCGCGTCATTGAGGCCGCCACCCATAAGGCGATCGATGCCGCCGGCGCGGGTTGCCCAGGTGACGCGTGTGTTCGGGGCCTGATCCTTCAGGGTCAACAGGTCGAGAGCAGCATTGGTCGCTGAATGTCCGCCACCGATCACGAGGGTATGCCGGCCTTCATAGATTGCTTTGTCCGTTCCCAGCATATCGGGGATTCCGTAGGAGATCCGGTCGCTGTTCTCGATCTCGCCTTCTACCGTGAGGCCGTCGAGGCCAATTGGGTTCGGACGCACCCAGGTTCCGGACGCGTCAATTACCGCGCCGGCAAGCGTGCGTTCCTGTCCGCCGTCCGCGTTCCGCCAGACAATCGTAAATGGCGCATCGTCACGGCCTTCCGAGGCAAGCTTGGAGCGATCCTGGCGCGTTATTGCGAGGACTTCGGCATTCAGCCGCAAGTGTGGCGCAATGGCGGGGTGGGCCGCTAAAGGCGCCAGGTAGTCGCGGATGATTTCGCCGCCTGTCGGTAGATAGTCCGGGTCGGGCATCCGCCAGCCCTCTGCCTCCAGGAGCGACCGCGCGGTGGCATCGACATTGTACTCCCACGGTGAGAAGACGCGGACATGGCTCCATTGGGCGATGATCGCGCCCGCCTGCTTGCCGCGTTCGAACACCAGTGGCGTCAGGCCGCGCTTAATGAGATGCGCCGCCGCGGCGAGTCCAACCGGGCCTGCGCCGATTATTGCAACGGGAAGGGTAGGGTTGCTCGTCATGTCGCCGTCTTTCCTAATTCCAACGTGTAAAAATAAAGGGGAAATTCCTTACGCCAAACCGGCTGTTGAAGCGGCTTGGGTCGAACTGGTATCCGCCTGCCGGTATTCGTCGGCGCAACATTCCGCGGTTAAAAATTCCAGCAAGGCTTCCATCGCGGGATACTCCGCGTGACAGATTAGGCTTGTTCCCGCCCGCTCTTGCCGCACGAGTCCAATATCGATCAAACGCTTCAAATGGTGCGATAGCGTGGAGCCGGGCATCCCGACCCGCTTTTGCAATTGCCCCACGGCCAACCCACTATTTCCGGCGCGGACGAGGATCCGAAAAATGCCAAAGCGGGTCGGGCTGCCAAGGGCTTCGAGCTGGCTTGATGCTATTTCGATGTTCATGGAAATAAGGTGGTTCTTGCGCGCCGCCACGTCAAGGAGTATTTCGAAAATTATCGAAATATGATTGCTGCGTTCATCGGAAGGTTCGGTGAATTCGGATTGCAGTGCGTTAGAAACTTCTGGTTTCGACCCTATCGGCCGGGATCGCCGCCGGATTGGCAGGGGACTTTCAGTGCTCCAAAAAGGACCGGCTTCGCATCACTCGCAAAGAGTGTATCGGCCCAACATCGTCAGCGGCAGGGCAACGTCAATCGAAGGGGACCAACAGACCGCCTCCAAATGGATAAACGGCGGTGTCCAAATACGTGTTGGTCTCTTTTGGCATTTTTACGCCAAAATTTGCAATTGTTCTGCCCTCAAAATTTTATACCGAATCCGACATGCGCGCCTTTAATGCAATTCCCTATGGCGCTATGCCGATGCCAGTACAATAGGTTCTTACGCTGACGCCTACGTCGCTTCCGCAATTGTTATGAACGCCCACGCGGCCGAAGTGGAGGCCTTCCGGCGTTATACCCTTGAACGTAGATGTTACGACCCCGCAAGTTGGAAAAGCGTATCCGACACCGGTGGCGACAAAACCGGCGGGGCAATTCGCATTGACTTCAATGGCGCCGCCAGATGGCATGGTGCCGGAGTTCGAGGCAATGACGCTTTGCAGCGTAAAATTACTGACGACGCTGATTCTGCTACAATATGCCCTTACGCTGACACCGACGTCGCTTCCGCAATTGTTATGAACGCCCACGCGGCCGAAGTGGAGGCCTTCCGGCGTTATACCCTTGAACGTTGATGTTACGACCCCGCAAGTTGGAAAAGCGTATCCGACACCGGTGGCGACAAAACCGGCGGGGCAATTCGCATTGACTTCAATGGCGCCGCCAGATGGCATGGTGCCGGAGTTCGAGGCAATCACGCTTTCAAGCGAAAGAGACGTTTGAGGAGCGTCAACACCCGCGACGCCTTGGATACCTTGCGGGCCTTCTGGTCCTTGCGGGCCCGTCGCGCCAGTGCTCCCTTGTGGACCCGTCGCTCCTTGCAATCCTTGTGGACCGGTGGCTCCCGCCACACCTTGCGGCCCAGAGGCGCCTTGAGGCCCTTGAACTCCCTGCAGACCTTGCTCGCCTTGGGGCCCAACGGGTCCTTGGAGACCCTCGGCAATTACCGATAGATCATATGTATCGAGCTGTTCCACCGAGCTTCCGGTTTGAACCGTGAGAGTGTAGTCCCCGGCGGTAATTCCTGCCGGTAGATCGACCACCAATTGTGACGCGGATGCGCTCGCTACATTCAAAAGGTTTGCGAACGTTCCAAGGGTTACATCAATAACCCCACC
>JAJFJC010000360.1 GCA_021774385.1 Alphaproteobacteria bacterium | reverse complement strand
AACGCCACCGATATCAAATTCAAGTGACCGATGGCGATTGTCGCAAAGGCGGCCGTCCACACCAGTCCGATCAGCAAGGAGATTATCGCCGGTAAAATGAGTGAAAAAGACCGAAGCCCAATGATCAAGAGGATGGTCACCAAGATCAACGATGTTAGTCCCGCGGTCTTGCCGCCGATCGCGGCGCTATCTAGCTCTTCGCTATTCAGGGCGACCGATCCGGTTAATCGGAGCGTTGCGTTGCCTGGTTCACCAATCCCGGCTTGTTTCGCGGCGCGCCGGATTTCAGTGAGCGCCAGGCCACCCGGTGCCAAGGAGCCACTATCGAGCGCGGCGTGGACGAGGAGAAGCCGTCGTTTCCCACCGCCGAGATCTAAAAGTTCGCGCCAGGATAACTCGGCTGCCTCGCCGGCGATTTGCGCGGCGGCGATCTCGGTTATCTTTTCGAGAATGGCGCCGATATCCGCATTTTCGGTATCTTCCCCGAGAGCGAGGGTGAGCACATCGAAAAGGCCGGCCATGTTGGGGTGTTGAGCAAGCGCCGCCAAAAGTGGCTCGGCCTTGGCCAGCCGGTCGCCAAGGACGGAAAGTTCCGCCGCGCTCATAAATAAAAGCCCGTTACGAGCGAAAAATGAACTCTGTCCTGGTTGGACCACCCGGTCGAAGAGGGTGGGCTTGCCGCGAAGTCGTTCCGCGAGCTTCGTTGCCGCCAACTCAGCGGATTCGGATGACGGTGCATCTATGACGACGACGATAAGGTCCTTCAACTGTGGAAATGCCTTGTCGAAGGCGATCGCATTGCGGCGGAATGGTGTTTCCGCGGAGATCATGTCCGTTGTGCTGGTGTTGATCGCCAAGTTTTCCACGGTATGCCAAGCGGCAAAGGCCGACAGCAAGGTGATCAGAATGGTGACGAGGGCCGCGAGCCGTCGGACGAGGCCGACCCATAGGGAATACGCGCGGCGGCCGCTGCTAATCAGGGAAAGTTTATCCACCATTGATATCTTGGCACCGTATCCGCATGTTCAATGCATCCATCTTTTTTTGATAGGATAAAAAATTTTAAGACCATGCCCGCAGAATGCGGTTAATTTACGTGATGCCTACCTAAGACAGTGCGTGCCGGGTGACCAGAGGGAAGTTTGCGAAATGTTCAAGTTTGCTCGACTGCTTTTATTGATTGGTGGATTTGTTCTTGCGGCAGGTCCGGCGCATGCGGCGGCGACACCACACGATCGAATTGCAAATTTGAATGCCGTTTTGCTTGACGTCATGAAGAATGCGGATCAACTCGGCTATAAGGGGCGATATGCAAAGCTGCAACCGGTCATGTCGGGTTTGTACGACTTTTCGTTGATGTCTCGTGTTGCCGTTGGTGCTTATTGGAAGGGGCTGGAGGAAAAGAAACGCGGCCAGCTACGGGATGCTTTCAAACGAATGAGCGTGGCGACCTACGCCGCTCGCTTCGATGGCTATTCGGGCGAACGATTTGAAATTGTCTCGGCCGAAAAATCGGTCCGGGATACGGTTTTGGTGAAAACTAAATTGATAAAATCCGATGGCACACCGGTTGCGCTCAATTATTTAACGAGGCCGCGAGAGGGTACGTGGCGCGTAATCGATGTCTTTCTCGACGCGCGATTCAGTGAGTTGGCGCGATTGCGCGCGGACTACACCTCGGTAATAAAACGAAACGGTTTCGACAACCTTTTACGGACAATCGAAGATCGCATTAAGGAATTGTCCGCGGAGTAGCGAACTTCAAGGCAAAAGGTAAGTGCGCTACTGACTGGAATTTTCGCTGTAGATATCTACGATCGGTTCCGGCTCGCCGTTTCGAATCTCGAAATTTCTGTTTTGGGAAAACACGCTACGGATCGAGGCGTAGTAATCGATGGATGTTTTCTCCAGTGCCTCGCTGACGTCCAAAAAACGTGACCGCTGATCGACGCCTTCAACACCGGCTCGGGCGAATGCGGCGCTTCCATCCAATGCATAATCCAGCGGATCGAAGAAGGTGTCCACAACACGCCCCAGCGCATCGCGAAAATTGGAAGGTCCAAGTAGCGGCAACATCAAATAGGGTCCCCCGCCGATACCATAAGTCGCCGCGGTTTGCCCAAAATCTTCGCTATGCCGGGGTGTACCAAGGTCCGCCGCGACATCCGCCATGCCGCCAAAACCAATTATTGTGTTTACCGTGAACCGCGCGATCGTGGTTTGCGCTCGATCCAAATCGCCCTGGAGCAGATCATTTGCCAAAGTAATTGGCGATTTAAGATTGTTGATCACGTTCGAAACCGCGTTGCGCGCGCCATCGGGCATGATCGCGATATAAATTCGGGAAATGGGCTTCAAAAGCATTTCGTCGATCGCTTGGTTGAATACGAATATGCCACGGTTCAAGGGCTCCAGCGGATCGTAATAGGGCGCTTTCGGCTCCATGGCCTTATCGTCGCCGGCGGCGATCGCCGGCGGTGCGAGCAGGACTGAAAAGCTAAAAATCAGAACGGCCGTAAGCCACCCGAATAGCACTATTCGTTTGCTGGAAACCATCGATTCCAATGATTTACTCCCCAAGAATGCCGGATAATGGGGCATTGAAGCGTTCCTGTCCATCCCATTTGCGCGAATTCAATGTAGGTTTCTACAGTCTGGGTATATATCGATTTGGAAGGTACTGTTGGCCAAAAATCTTTCCAAATAGTTGCCAATGCGAAACAAATGTAAAACTAACGTAAGTTCAACGTGGGATCGAAATGTCAGTTCGGGTGGTATGTTGGAATATTCGTCATGGCGGCGGGCAACGCGTCGAACAAATATTCTTGGCTCTTCGAACTCACAGAGCCAAGGTTATCGTATTGACGGAATACCGCGATAACCCGGCCGGACAATATTTGTGCGAATCCTTGGCGGCTGACGGTTGGATACATCAAGCGTCCAGCCAACCGTCAGGGCGGTTGAACGGTGTTTTCATTGCCGCCCGAGTCCCTTTCGTGCTGCAAGATGAGTTTAACGATATACCATCTGATCGGCATCGCTGGGTTACGGTTCAATTCGACGGGTTCGGGCTGACCGGAACCTACTTTCCCTCGCTTCACGCCAAGGTGCCGCATTGGGAATACATGTTGCGGGTCGCCGCGCGGCGTTCCAACGGGCGGCATATGATAATTGGCGATGTAAACACGGGGAAAAATTATATCGATGAGGCGGGGTCCGTATTCCATTACGGGAACTACATCGACGAAATGGCGGCACGCGGTTGGCCGGAAGCGTGGCGTCATTTGCATCCGGCTGGACGGCAATATAGCTGGTATAGCCATAAGAAGAATGGCTTCCGTATCGATCACGCTTATATTTCGCCGTTGCTCCTGCCCGCGTTAAGGGCGGCTGGTTATCGGCACCGTGATCGCAAGGCCGGTGTCAGCGATCATTCCGCCTTGATGATTGAACTTGCGTTTTGATCGCCTTCGGCTTGGAGTTACACCAGGCCCGCGACCCAATCGTCAATGAGACGGCGGGAAATCGATTCGGAGCGTGAAAGTTTTAGGTTCGTGCTTGCCGCGTTGGCGATCTCGTCTCGGTCGAACCAACGCGCTTCGACCAATTCCGCTTCCTCGACGACAATCTCCGTGCTTTCCGCCTCGGCATGGAAGCCGAGCATGATGTTTCCCGGAAACGGCCAAGGCTGAGAGGAGTGATAGCGCACCTGGCCAACCGTGATTCCCACTTCCTCATGGACCTCGCGCGCCACGGCTTCCTCGAGACTTTCTCCCGGTTCTACAAACCCGGCAAGTGTCGAATACATTGGCGAGGGGTTGCGCCGATTGTGGGCCAGGACACAACGCTCTCCTTGATACACAAGCATAATGACCGCAGGGTCGGTGCGCGGAAAATGCGAGGTTTTACACTCCTCGTTGATGCAGACTCTTACATGTCCCGCATCCCGTGGCTCGGTTGCGCTACCGCAACGCGCACAGTAGGGATGACGCTCATGCCAATGAATCAATCCCTTGGCAAAAGACAATAATGCACCTTCGGCCTGATCCAGCGCGCCGCCAATATCCCTAAGACCGACGAAGTTTCCTTGTTCCAGGGACGAGTCGGATTCTTCGAGGTGTGACAAATCTATCGCGAAATAGGGAACGCCGTCTTTTTCCCCCAGCAATAGAAACGATGGTGGGCCATCCGAAAGCGATGCGGCTCTTTCGGGTGACATCCAAGCAATCTGTGGCTGCGCTTCGCCTCTATCCAGGAAGGAAATGAAGTTTTTTTCTCGCCAGACCGGCAAAACTCTCGCGTTGGGCGCGGCAAGTCGCTCGGAGATCCAGGCCGTGTCTCGGCGCAGTGGCGCGGCGCGATCGATCTCCGCCCCACTGTAGAAATTTATCCGTGTCATGCCCGATCCTTATCGTGTGAAAGGGTCCGATGAAGAAGACTACTCATGCGCCGCCCTCGATAGGATTGTGCTTTGTTCCCCGGCCTTAAAGCCTATTACGAAGGTTTCTCCAAGATCGAAGACCGGTCATTTGATCAGCGTCGGGTTGGCGTGCATCAAAGCGATAGCAGACCAAAGAAAGAACACCACCATGGAAACCTCCGGCAGCTAAAGA
>JAJFJC010000359.1 GCA_021774385.1 Alphaproteobacteria bacterium | reverse complement strand
AGCATTGGACCCATACCGGAATTCCAGATTATCGGCCGGTGTGAGGTTGAGGAACATATCCTTGAGATTACCGGCGACCGTCATTTCGCTGACCGGATAAGTGAGTTCGCCATTCTCGATCCAATAACCGGCCGCGCCTCGGCTATAGTCGCCGGTGATCATATCGATGCCGAAACCCATCAGTTCCGTCACGTAAAATCCGCTCGTGATATCCGCCATCAACGCTTCGGGCGTGGCGTCACCGGGCGCCATATAAAGATTTGTGACGGATGGTGAAGGCGGGCCGGAAACGCCGCGCGACGCCCGGGCCGTGCTTTCCAGACCAAGCTGCCGCGCGGAACGTAGATCCAAGACCCAACTTGTCAGAACACCGTCTTCGATGAAATTCATGGAAGCGTTGGCCAATCCTTCGGCATCGAAAGGTTTCGACCGCAGACCCCGCTTGCGGTGCGGGTCGTCGATTACCGTAATGCCATCGGCGAAAACCTTGGTCCCCATAGCATCCTTCAGGAAGCTGGTACCGCGCGCAATCGCGGCGCCATTGATGCCACTGGAAAGATGCCCAATTAGCCCATTGCTGACGCGTGGGTCATAGACGACAGGCACTTTCGCGGTCGATGCCTTTCGGGGGTTGAGGCGATTGACGGCGCGCTCGCCGGCCGCGCGGCCGACCGCCGCGGGATCGTCAAGATCCTCCCCATGAACGGTACTACTGAATTCATAGTCGCGTTCCATCCCCGTGCCCTCGCCGGCGATGACGGAAACGCCGACGCCATGCCGGGAAATCCGGTACCCGCCTGAAAACCCGTTCGATGACGCCAACATCACCGCGTTACTACTCCAGGACGCCTCGGCGCCTTCGGAATTCGTCACGCCAGGCACCGCCCGCGCGGCATCTTCAGCCGCCTTTGCGCAGGCAATGAGTTTTTCCGCCGCCGGTTCCCCTGGATCGAAAATATCAAGATCCGGAATACTTCCCGTGAACAACGCCGCCGGATCGGCTATGCCACAATAAGGATCTTCCGGCACGACTTTCGCCATCGCCACCGCACGGTCAACCAGATCATCGAGCGTACTGGCATCCCAATCGTTCGAAGACACAACGGCCTGCCGCTTGCCGAAGAAAACCCGCAAGCCCAGGTCACGCGATTCCGATCGTTCCAACTGCTCGGTTTTACCAAGGCGCTCGGCGTGAGAAAGCGACGTACTGTTCACGACCAACGCATCCGCCGCGTCGGCGCCGAGCTTCTTGGCCTGGGTTATCAGATCGTCCAGCAGGGATCGCGCTTCGTCGCCATTCATGTAGAAAACCTCTTCATCATCTAGTTTTGCCGCCGGGCCTTCTTACCGGACGCATGGTCAGCGTTCCAGAACGAAGTACAGGTTCCAAATTTCAAGAACTATGAAAAACACGATCACGATAACGAGAAGGATTAAGAATTGCCGGCGCGCACTGTGAAAGTTTGCTTGAATTTCAGTGGGTTCTTCCTCACCGGCCCGCGCCAATGCGATGGCGCGCCTTTGCGCGTGGCGTGCCTGCATGCGCCGGATTCCGAGCAAGAGTCCAACGCTCCCGATCGAAAGACCGATCGCGATCAACCACGCCCATTCTTGCAACAATTCCGCCGTCGACATGTCTGTATTTAACAAATTTGTGCCGTCAAATACACAACCAGTTCCGAGGGTTTCGTCACTTCACACTCGTATCGAAACCCTCGGATAGCCTGTTTAGGCCGCACTCGTATCGGCTTTAATGCCCCGGCCCATCTTGATAGCCCGGTTCACCGCGCTGGTCACCGCGCGCAATGACGCCGTGACAATATTCACATGCTCGCCGACACCGAAGAGTGCGCCTTCCGGTGTTTCGATCTCGACATAGGCCACGGCCCGCGCATCAGCGCCGACACCAATTGCCCGTTCGCGATAGTCGATAACGCGGAAATCGACATTGCATTGGCTCTTGAGCGCATCGACATAGGAATCGATAGGCCCGTTGCCCTTGCCGGAGATAACCTGCTCGGCGCCGTCAACACGGACCACCGCGGTCATGTTACGCCGTTCCGAGGCATGTGTATCGGGCACCGTGCGGTGTTCAACGAAATCGAACGGCGTCACCGAGTTCAGATACTCGCTCTGGAATTTCTCCCAGATATCCTCCGACATGATCTCGTCACCGGTCGTATCCGTGATTTGTTGAATGACCTGGCTGAACTCGATCTGCAGTCGGCGCGGCAAGGCAAAGCCATAATCCTGTTCGAGGATATAGGCGACACCACCCTTGCCGGACTGGCTGTTGATGCGGATCACCGCCTCATAGGTACTGCCTACATCCTGTGGATCGATCGGCAGATAGGGCACTTCCCACATGCCGCTATTGCTGTCGCCAATCGCAGCCATGCCTTTCTTGATCGCGTCCTGATGCGACCCTGAGAACGCAGTGAACACCAATTCACCGGCCCAGGGGTGACGGGGGTGTACCGGCAATTGATTGCAATGTTCCGCGACGCGGACCAGGGAATTCAAATCCGACATGTCCAATTCGGGATCGACACCCTGCGAGAACATATTCATGCCAAGCGAAATGACATCCACATTGCCGGTTCGCTCGCCATTGCCGAACAGAGTCCCTTCGACACGGTCCGCGCCCGCCATGACGCCGAGCTCCGCCGCAGCCACACCGGTACCGCGATCATTGTGCGGATGCAGGCTCAGGATGACCGACTCGCGGTTCTTGATGTTGCGCAGGAACCATTCGATCTGATCGGCATAGATATTCGGCGTCGCCATCTCCACCGTGGCCGGCAGGTTGAGAATGACCTTCTTCTCCGGGCTCGGTTGGTAGACGTCCATCACCGCTTCGCAGACTTCGACCGCATAATCGAGTTCCGTACCGGTAAAGCTTTCCGGCGAGTATTCGTAAATGATCTCGGTTTCCGTCTGTCCCGCCAGTTCGTGAACGAGCTTCGCGCCGTCGGTTGCGATCTTGGTGATGCCATCCTTGTCCAATCCGAACACGACTCGGCGCTGCAGCGTCGAGGTCGAGTTATAGAGATGAACGATGGCCCGTTTGCAGCCTTCGATCGATTCATAAGTGCGGCGGATCAATTCCTCGCGGGCCTGGGTCAAAACCTGGATCACCACATCATCAGGGATGAGGTTCTCATCGACCAATGTGCGTACGAAATCAAAATCGGTCTGCGAGGCGGCCGGAAAGCCGACCTCAATCTCCTTGAAGCCCATTTCGACCAAGGTCAAAAACATGCGCTTCTTGCGTTCGCTGTCCATCGGCGAAATGAGCGCCTGGTTCCCGTCGCGCAAATCAACGCTGCACCAGATTGGCGCCTTGGTAATCACCGCGTCCGGCCAGGTCCTGTCGGTCAAGCGTATAGGCTCGAACGGCTGATATTTCTCAAACGGCATTTTCTTCGGCATCTGTCTTCTCCACTCTGCCCGCCGCCTTTATACGGCGGGGATATTCAAATTTCTAAGGGAATTGCGGCATGCTTACAGCCGCCGGCGGCCGCTCAGGCCCGGCGACCGTGGCTAAGTCGCGGAAGCAGACACGCGGAATCATCGCGAACGATGCAGGAGAATCGGTATTCAGGTGTCGGGGCTAACATGGATCGATCTTTCAACAGGGTAACGAAATCGCGGATACGGCAAAGCCCGGCGCGCGCTAAGCGGCCGGGTGCGTAAGTCGTAGAAGCGACGTTCCCTGGATCGATTGCATAACCATGTGCGGACATTAGGGTTTCCGGGTTTGCCGGTCAAGCGTGGTTTGCGCGGCTGTGGCGCGGCCCGTTATGGTGAGACCGGGTGGGCTTGGGAGATACCGATGAGCAACGCATTCGACTTTGATGGATTGTTCGCAAAAGACCTGCCGCTTCCCGCCGCGCCCTGGAATGGTTTCCCCAAATATAATTTCACCGGCGGCCATAGCGACCCAGATGGTATTCCCGTTGAAAAACTGATCGAGTCGGCGACCCGGGTGTTGCGCCGGCGCGGCAAGACTTTGGCAACCTACAATATCGATAGCGGCCCTTTGGGCGACGCCGAATTGCGCGGCTATCTCGCCGATAAACTCGATCGGTATCGCGGCTTCACCCCGCCAATCGATAATATTCTGATCACATCAGGTTCGCACCAGGCGTTGCTTCTGCTGTTCCAAACCCTGATCAATCCCGGCGACACAGTGATTTGCGAAGCGCTTTCCTATGGCGCCGCCATCGGCGCCTTGCGGGGATGCGGCGCCAACCTGGTTCCCGTCCGGCTCGACGAAAACGCCCTTTGCACCGACCATCTTTCGGAAATTCTCATGAACCTCCGCCAGAAAGAAATCGCGCCAAAGTTCATCTATTGTATGCCGACCGTCCAAAATCCGACGTCCACCGTGATGCCGCTGGACCGCCGCCGAGTACTCCTCGACATCAGCCGCGATTTTGGCGTCCCGATTATCGAAGACGAATGCTATGCGGATCTCCTGTGGGATGCGAAATGGCCCCTCTCGCTCCGTGGCATGACCGGTTCCGACCATGTCATTCATGTCGGCTCCGTTTCGAAATATCTCTCTCCCGCCTTGCGCCTTGGTTATGCCGCCGCGCCGTGGCCGGTGTTGAGCCGAATGCTGGCACTGAAAGCCGATGGCGGCACCAGCGCGCTGGCGCAGATGGTCGCCGCCGAATTCCTGCGCGATCATTACGACGATCATGTCGCCGCGCTGAACATCCGACTGAAACGCAAGCGTGATGTATTGATTAGGGCGCTCGAAGAACAGTTCGGCGCAACGGCGGAATTCGATGTGCCGCCCGGTGGCATTTATCTGTGGGTCAAGCTGCCGAATGGTGTCGCCACGACCAAACTCGCCGCTTTGGCGCTTGAGGAAGGTGTTGCCTTCAATCCCGGCCCGCAATGGTCGGTCGACCCGGATGCCGCGACCCACTATTTGCGCCTATGCTTTGCGTATCCATCCGAAGAGGCCATCCGCGAGGGCATCACAAAACTGGCGGAAGTGTGCCACCGTGAATTCGATGTGCCGGCGCGGGGTGCGAATGTATCGCGGTAATTTTAGGCATGTTTCTATAACTAAATCACTACTTATAGTATTTAATAGTATTTTATACTACTGATCGCGCATCGCTTCAGTTCAAGTAGGAATTCGTGATGGAAGTCGAAAAGTTAAGCATAACGTTGCCTGGCGAATTGGCACGTTTGGTGCGAGACAAGGTCGCCGAGGGGAATTACGCATCGAATAGCGAAGTCATCCGAGAAGCGCTTCGGCTCTTCAAGGATCGGGAAGCGATCAAGCAACAAAAAATGGAATGGCTTCGCGCCGAGTTGCAAAAATCGATCGACGATCCCAGACCCTCCGCAGACGCCTCGGACACATTTGCCAAACTTGAGGCGCGTTTTGGCAAGATATGAAACTCCTCTTTCGGCCGGGAGCCCAGAACGACTTCCTGGAGATCGGCACCTTTATCGAAAAGGACAATCCACGCGCGGCAGCGGCATTTATCGCAACGATCCGTGAAAAATGTGAAGCGTTAACCGCAAACCCGGATATAGGCAGAGAGAGGCCAGAACTGATTCCGGGCTTGCGAAGCTTTCCCGTTGGTCAAAACGTGATTTTTTATTGCCCGATGAACGACATAGTCGAAATAATTAGAGTTATTCATGGTGCACGGGACATAGACGCAATTTTCTAATCGTCGCGCCTGTCCGTCTATTTCCAGATCGGCTTCCCGCTCCCCGGTAGCCCCAGATCGCTCCACATGGCGTCCACCTTCTCCACCACCGCGTCGCTCATGCGCAGCTTCTCGCCCCATTCGCGCTTCGTCTCGGGCGGCCATTTGTTAGTGGCGTCGAGGCCGATTTTGGAGCCGAGGCCGCTTTCCGGGCTGGCGAAGTCGAGATAGTCGATCGGAGTGTTCTCGATCGTGGTGATGTCGCGCGCGGGGTCCATGCGGGTGGAAATCGCCCACATCACGTCCTTCCAGTCGCGCGCATCGATGTCATGGTCGACGACGATGACCCATTTCGTGTAGCTGAACTGACGCAGATAGGACCAAACGCCCATCATGATACGCTTGGCGTGGCCCGGATAGGCCTTCTTTATCGACACCACGGCGATACGGTAGGAGCAGCCTTCGGGCGGCAACCAGAAATCCACGATTTCCGGAAACTGCTGTTGCAACAGAGGCACGAAAACTTCGTTTAACGCCTCACCCAACACCGAAGGTTCGTCTGGCGGCCGGCCGGTGAAGGTGGAGAGATAGATTGGGTCGCGGCGCATGGTGATCGCCTTGATCCGGAATACCGGGAATTTTTCGACGCTGTTGTAATAGCCGGTGTGGTCGCCGTAAGGACCTTCATCGCCGTAATCGTCGAGCGAGACTTCGCCTTCGAGGACGATTTCCGCTTCCGCCGGCACCTTGAGTGGGATCGTCTTGCAATTGACCAGATCGAGTTTCTGGCCACGCAGCAATCCTGCGAACTGATATTCCGACAGCGTGTCGGGCACGGGCGTGACGGCGGCCAATAGCGTGCCGGGATCGGCGCCGATGACCACGGCGGCGGGCAGCGGTTCCGACTTCTCCGCCTTCCAGCGGGCATGATGCTGTGCCCCGCCACGATGGCGCAGCCAGCGCATCAAGGTCGTGTCACGGCCGGTGACCTGCATGCGATAGATACCGAGATTGAAGTTGTCGGCACGGTCGCCTTCCGGGTCAGGGCCCTGGGTGACGACCAGAGGCCAAGTGATCAGGGGCGCGGGCTCACCCGGCCAGCAAGTCTGGATCGGCAGTTGCGATAGGTCGATGTCATCGCCTTCGAGGACCACTTCCTGGCACGGCGCCGTCCCCGTCGTACGCGGCTTCATCGTCATGACGGTTTTGAGCAGGGGCAGCATCCCAATCGCTTCCCGCCAGCCGCCCGGCGGTTCCGGTTGCCGCAAAAAGGCCAGAGTCTCGCCGATCTCGCGGAGTTGGCCCGGCTCCCGGTCCATGCCCCAGGCGACCCGTTCCACTGTGCCGAACAAATTGACCAGCACCGGCGCGTCGTATTTGGAGCCATCCTCGCGCACGACGTTTTCGAACAAAACGGCTGGTCCACCCTCGGCGAGCAAGCGAGTTTGAATTTCGGTCATCTCCAGCATCGGCGAGACCGGCGCGCTGACCCGCACCAACCGGCCTTCCGCTTCAAGGCGGGAAATGAAATCGCGTAGTGAACTGTATGGCATTGCGCGGCTACACTACTCAACGCACTGCGAATGACAAGAACGCTGACGTAGGCTATTCAGATGCCTATGTCCGCCTACGCGCCCAACACCTCCGACCGGCAAGCCGCCCTCGCCCGCGCGCGGGGCTACCCCTATCCGATTCCCGACCGCTCCTATCATTGGCGCGAAGGGCGCACGCATGAATTCCACTCAAGCGTAACCGAGGGCAGGACTCCGGTCCTGGCGGTTGGGTCAAACCAGTCACCGGAGCAGATCACGCGCAAATTCGGCCATGTCGATGGCGCGGAAATACCCGTCCAACGTTGTACCTTGGAAGGATACGACGTGGTGTATTCGGCGCATATCGCGGGGTACGGCTCGGTGCCGGCCATGTTGCAGGCGGCGCCTGGTACGACCGTGACGCTCTTCGTGAATTGGCTGGACGAGGCGCAGTTGACCGCGATGCATGAGACGGAACTGCGCCACGGCAACTACCATTATGGACGGCTCGACAATATCGATTTAGCCTTGGAAGGTGGCGAAACGCTCACCTCAGTGCATGGCTATATCAGCCGTCGCGGTCATATCCGGCACGCCGAAGACGGCGTTGCCTTGGCCATGGTTTCCGCGGAAAATCGCCGACGTCCAGCCCGGAACACAGCGCAAATGCTCGCCCATGTGCATGAGCGAATGGCGTCGGGCCATGATCTTGACGCGTTTATCTTGCATCTGATCGAAGATGGGGATTTCCGCCGTTCCGTCATCACCGAACTCTCGACGGATTCGGTGGCGTTCGCATCGAGGTATGAGATAATCGAGGGATAACGAGGAAACAGTGCCGCGATTGCTTTACCCCGCGATCATGCCCGCCAGGACGATGAAGCCGAAAAGCCGATTCGAGTGGAACTTGGCGAGGCAATCGGCCGGCGAGTCGATATCGATGGATGCCGATTGCCATGCAAGCTGAACGGCTCCCGCCACCAGGAACGCGAAATACAGCCAACTGAGCCCGGCGGCCCAACCCGCGGTGGCGAGCAACGCTACCGTCGCGCCGTAAAAAACCCACAGCCAAATACGCGTCTGGTCGCCGAATTTGAGCGCCGTGGATTTCAGCCCGATCATTGCATCGTCTTCCTTGTCCTGATGCGCATAGATCGTGTCATAGCCAAGGGTCCAGGCGATCCCTGCCGCGTAAAGCAGTATTACGGGCGTCGACAGTCCACCGGTCACGGCAACCCAACCAACCAGCGCGCCCCAGTTGAACGCCAAGCCGAGGAAGAATTGCGGCCAATAGGTCACCCGCTTCATCAGTGGATAAATTACGACCAAAACAAGGGATGAAACGGCGACGACGCCGGCATAAAGATTAAACGGGACCAGCACCAACAACCCGATGAGCATCAGAAAGCCCATGAAAGCGATGGCCTGCCGGACCGAAATGTCGCCGCTGGGAATCGGCCGCAATGCCGTCCGTGCCACCCGACCATCGAAATCGCGGTCCATGATATCGTTCCAGCAACAGCCAGCACCACGCATCACTAGAGCGCCAACGGCGAACAACACGAAATACCACGGGTTAGGCCAATTCGTGCCCGGCAGGCTAGACGTCGCCAGTGCCAGCCCCCACCAGCAGGGCAGAAGCAGCAACCACGTTCCAATCGGGCGGTCTATCCGGGCCAATCGCAAATAGGGCCGCACGCGCGCCGGTGCGAACCGATCTACCCAGTGGTCGGATCGGATATCGCTAGCGCTGTTGGTTTCGGCTGATTGACTCATCGAGGCATTTTGGCGCGACTATGCTAGACAAACAAGCATGAGACTTCACACCGAACACCAATTAGCCCTCGATCAGCTGATCCCCTTGACCGCAGCGCAAGCCCACTATTTACGCAACGTCATGCGGGCGGCGCCCGGTGATTCAGTCGTGCTGTTTAACGGGCAAGACGGCGAATGGCTCGCGCGTATCGAAACCATTTCCAAGAAAACCGGATCACTGACACCGACCGAAAAGCTGCGGGACCAAAAACCGGAACCAGGGCCCTGTCTCCTTTTCGCACCGATCAAACGCGCACCGCTCGATTTCTTGGTGCAAAAGGCCGTGGAGCTTGGCGTCTCGGCACTTCAGCCCGTTATCACCGACCATACCAACACAACCCGCATCAAGACCGACAGGTTGCACGCGAACGCCATCGAAGCGGCCGAGCAAAGCGAACGCCTCACGGTGCCGACAATTCAACCCGCGAAACCCCTAATAGACGTTTTGGAAAACTGGCCGGTGGCGCGCCGTCTGTTGGTTTGTACCGAGCGCGGCAAGGCACGAGGGATAGAGGAAACCTTGCGCACCGCACCGGCGAACACCAAGTGGGGTATTCTGATCGGCCCCGAGGGCGGTTTTTCGTCAACCGAACTCGATCAGATCGCTAAGTACCAGTTTGCCGTATATGTCAGTCTGGGACCGCGGATTCTTCGTGCGGAAACCGCTGCACTCGCCGCGCTAACATGCTGGCAAATGACGGTTGGGGATTGGCGCAACGACCGTACTTCGTGAACTGCCTTGGCAATTTGCCGCACGTAGGGAAGGAGATTTTAGGTGTTAATTACACTAATTTGATGTATTTACCGCACTGGATTATGCTGCTTGAAATACCCAGAACACAAAACTAACCCGTCGCAACCGCCAACTAAAACCAATAACCGGATACCCAACGATCATGTCCGCACCACAAACACCGGGTAATGCGCCCTTCACAAGCAAGGCGCAGCTCGTTGAAGACCTCGAGACCGGCTGTACGCCGCCTTCCGACTGGCGAATCGGCACCGAGCATGAAAAATTCGCGTACGATTTGCGTGACTTTAAACCCCTGCCCTACGAAGGCGTACCCGGCATACGCGGCTTGCTGGAAGGGATG
>JAJFJC010000358.1 GCA_021774385.1 Alphaproteobacteria bacterium | reverse complement strand
GGTCGGGCGGCATCCGACTTCTTCGCCGATTTCATAGGCGCGCAAATAGGTTTCCGCGACCTCTTCGTTGGAGATGAGATGCCCGTCGGCATGATGCATCATGATCTGCGTGTTATGGACCTTGCTTCCAATCCGGGCGCTGGTCCTTATGTTCTGATCCAGTAACGCCTCGTCTCGGCCCAGCGTGTAGAACCAGCCGCCGGCGCGGATCGGCAAATCATATTTTTCACTGAGCCGGATATAATCGTCGACCTGATCCAGGGATTCTGGCGTTTTGTCGATATAATCGTAAACACCGGACTCGCTCACCATCCGGAATTTCGTCTCCAGGTCGAATTCCGTTTCGCCACCGCTATGACACGCACCCTTCTCTGTAATGCCGAGCGCCAGTCCCTTCGCCATAACATCTCTCCCCCTATTGCAGAACAAGATTAGGCCGATTGGCGACTTGGAGTAAAATCACCAACAAAGGGAGAGGCATATGGAAAATGCATTGAAGGGCGTGACCGTTCTTGAAGTCGGGGTCATGACACCCGGAAAATATTGCGGTTTTCTATTGAGCGGTTGGGGCGCGGAGTCGATTCGCGTGGAGCGACCAGGGCAAGAAAGCGAGCCCTCGACCGAGGATTTAATGCTGAACCGGGGTAAGCAATCGATCGCACTCAATCTGCGCGCACCCGAAGGGCGGGAGATATTGCTGCGGCTCTGCAAAAACGCTGACGTCCTTATCGAAAGTTACCGCCCCGGCGTCATGACCCGGCTGGGGATCGATTACGACATCGTCCGTGCCGTGAATGGCACCCTCGTCTACTGCTCCCTTTCCGGCTTCGGGCAAGACGGGCCCGACCATATGCAGCCGGCTTTCGACCTGCTGTTCCAAGCGCGAAGCGGGCTCAGTCATCTGTTAACCGAAGACGTTCCCATTTCGCCAAAGACCTGGCTAGCCGATTCAATTTCCGGTCTCATGGCCGCCTTTGCGATTTCGGCAGCCTTGCGGCAACGCGAAGCCACCGGTGTGGGCACTCATATCGATCTAGCGATGCTGGATAGCCTGTTCTCCCTGCTCTCCGTTTCCCACGGCACAATGCGGGAGAAATCACCCTTCGGTGGTGCGGAAGCCGAAAACCGGGCGCGCCGTCCCGCCTACAACATATATCAGGCGGGAGATGGGCGTTACGTCGCGCTTGCCGCCGCGCGTAACGTGTCGTGCCGGGCCTTGTTCGTGCATCTCGGCCGACCCGACCTAGCCGAACTTGCCCTTGTCCCAGGCGACTCAAGCCGAGAGGTCTTTGATTTTTTGACGGAATCGTTCCTCACAAAGCCCGCACGGGATTGGGTCAAGGAACTCTCGGCGCTGGACATCGAGATCGCGCCGGTCAATACACCGGAGGAAGCCTTCGACGACCCCCAACTGAACAGTCGTGGAATGATATTGAAAACTAAACACCCCAGCGTGGGACCATTGCGCCAAATCGGCTTTCCAGCGGCGCCTGCCGGAACCCCGCCACCCGCACCCGGTATTGGCCAGGATACCGCAACGATTTTGCGTGCACTCGGCTACGACGAGACGAAGATTTCCGATCTTCGCGCCGATAACGTAATCTGAAGAAGCAAAGTTGAATTAGAGATTTAGGAAAAATAATCATGCCAACGGTTACCGGCTCCAAGCCCACCTATACCCCCGCGCCGGATGATCCAACGGTCGGCAAGAACACCGAACGCCTCAACGAACTGGCCTTCTCGTTCAAGCAAAGCCAGGCCCTTGCCGCGGCTTTGGAGGTCGGCCTGTTTACGGCAATCTCCAATGGCGCCGAAAACACCGATGCGATCGCTCGATCGTGCGGCATCGCGGTTGAAACCGCCGACAGGTTGCTGATCATCTGCAAGGCCATGGGACTGGTGCTGGTGCACAAGGGCCGTACCATCAACATGGACGATGTCGAGCGATTTTTCGTACGCGGGAAACCGGGCTTTTTTGGCGACTATCTTCGGTTCACGATTGGCGCGGAATACGATGAATGGAGTGGATTTCCAGACAATCTCAAGAATGTCAGCGCGGAGACACCACCCTCTAAACTCTATGAAGGCGACCTGAACGATCCAAAACTCGCGCGCCAGTTCACGGAGGCGGGATACAATTCATCCATCCCGTTGGCGCACCGGTTAGCCAAACGGTTTGATTTTTCGCGTTTCAACCGTTGGCTCGATTTCGCCGGCGGCTCCGGCTGCTATGCCATCGCCGCCTGCGAGCGTCACGAGAATATTCAAGTTATCGTAAAAGATCACCCGAATGTGGTGCCGGTTACGCGCGAGTTCATCGCTAAACATGGGTTGGCGGATCGCATTGAGGCACAGCCCGGCGATTTTCTGGACCAGGCGGATTATCCGAGCGATTGCGACCTGATTTCTTTCATAACGCCCTTGCATTGGTATTTGCGCGACGACGTGCTGCGAACACTCGGTTACGCGTACGATGCCCTGCCGCCAGGCGGCACCGTTCTCATCGTCGGGTATATGCTGGATGACCAACGGGCAGGCCCAATAGATCCCGCGCTCTATCATCTTCATGCCATCCGGGACGGGCACTATACCGGCCACGTGCCGAGCGGACCGGAATATTGCGCTTACCTTTCCGAAGCCGGGTTTGAAGGCGCGTGTTATGAATGGCTTTTGCCAAACCGGCTGGGCCGCATCGAAGCCACGAAACCAAGAGGGTAAGAAAGATGGCGCCGAACGACAGCAATTTCGCCCCGGACAAGGGCGTGTTCAATCCGTCGGGAGAAATCCAGCGCCGGGAACGCCGCGACCTTGGCATGGTTCAGGAACCGGCGCGGAACATTCCAGTTTTCGCGACCACCGATGTGCTGGTCGTAGGGGGCGGACCGGCGGGTACGACGGCCGCGATCTCCGCCGCGCGCATCGGCGCCGATGTGATTTTGGCGGAACGTTACAACCATCTGGGCGGTCTATCGACAGGCGGACTGGTTATCTGGATCGACCGCATGACGAACTGGAATGGAGAATTGTTGATCCGTGGTGTCGCCGAGGAAATGCTCGACCGGCTCCCAAAGGATGCAATTTATGGCCCCTCGAAGGACCAGTGGGGTTCACGCGATGAAGAGCAAGCCCGGCAATGGGCACGCCGGCATAGCGCCTTCCATGGGACGGTGACGCACGCGCCGATGATCGATCCGGAATGGCTCAAACTGGAATCGCTCAACATGGTGTTGGGTGCCAACATCGAACTACTCTTACACAGCTGGGTCGCCGGGCCGTTGGTCGAGGACGGCAAGGTCATCGGCGCCATCATGGAGTCGAAACAAGGCCGCATGGCCATCAAGGCGAACGTCGTGGTCGATACGACAGGGGATGGTGATATCTTCGCGCAAAGCGGTGAAGGGTTCGAGGGTGATATCGACGACGACGACATTCATCATTGCGCCAATACGGCGTCGCTCCTGTCTGGTGTGGACGTTAAGAAATGGTTCGACTGGCAAGATGCGAACCCCGACCTCCATAAGGACTTCATGCGCCGTGGACGCGAGCAGACGAAGCATTTCATTCTACCTTTTGCCGGCTGGCGGAATGACGTCGTCGTCTTCATGGGGCCTCGGTTTTCCGGCTTCGACGTGCTCAAGGTCGACGACCTAACGACGCTGGAAATCCTGTCACGGGAAAGCCTCGTCGAACTGCTGAATTATTATCGCGACAACGCACCCGGATTTGAGAATGCCTGGATCATGCTGACCGCGCCGCAGTTGGGCGCGCGGCACAGCCGCCGTCTCGTCGGCGCGGACAAAATGACCGGACCAGGAACCAAAAGCGGCGTTGTTTTCAATGACGAAATTGGTGTTAGCCCGAGCCTAAGCCCGAACATTCCCGATGTGTCGGTGCCCTACGGTGCGCTGGTGCCTGCGCGAACCGACAATCTGCTGGTCGCAGGTCGGCATATTTCAACCGACGCGCAAACTCACACCTTCATGCGCGAAATCCCGCAATGCTGGCTGACCGGCCACGCCGCCGGGGTCGCTGCGGCGTTGAGTGCGGGATCGAACACGGTGCCGCGCAATCTCCCGATCGGTGATTTACAAGCGGCGCTAAAAAAACAAGGCGCGCTCATTCGGTCGCCGGAAGAAGTGGGGTCCTAGCCTGCTGCGTTCCGCGCCCTCAACGCGCTCTTGTAATAAGACAGGTCCATATATTTCGTGGGATCCGTCAGACGTTTTTTGGTGGGCGCATACTGACTGCGCAATTCCAGAACCGTTTGGAGTCCCGGCATATCGATGACGGCCAGGGGGGAAAGACCGGTCTGCGGCGAAACCAATTTGCCGAGAACGGGGCCCGCCGACTTTTCAGTCACCGCCGGCAGATGTTCGATCAAAAGCGCTTCGCACGCTTGGCGATTTGCCGGATCGAGCACCCATTCCAGTGACTCTAGGTAGCCCTGAATAAAGCCGGATAGCGTATCCTTGTTGGCAGTGGCCCAGGCCCGGCTCGCCGTAAATACCTGCCCCTGATAATGCTCAAATGTATTGAGACTGCTTTCCAAGACGCGAAAGCCAGCCGCCTTGGCCATCGACGTGAAGGGTTCGATCAGTAGCGTACCCGCGTGTTGACCTTCCCGCACCGCATCCCAACGGCTCGGCGTCGATCCCACGGAAACCAATTCAGTCACTGATTGGTCGAGTCCCGCATTCTCAAGCATCCGGTATAGCGCAAACGCAAAGCCGGTCGTCAGGGCATCCATTGCAAGACTTTTCCCGGATAAATCGGCGTAGCTTTCGATCTCCGGGGCAACGACAAAGGACAGTTCGATCTGTGTTGCGCCCATGATAATGAAAAGATCCGGCTCACGATCGAGCTCAACTTCGCCGGCCCCTTCTTGATAGGCAATCACGTTATCGACGGCCGTGCAGGCCAGATCGAATGCGCCGGCAACCAATTTTTGCGCTTGGTACATCGAACTAGGCGTTGTTTCGAGGGCAACGGATACGCCATGGCGCTCGAAGAAGCCCTGTTTATCCGCCGCATAAAAGGGGAGATTTCCGGCGCCCGGAAAGGCGATTAGTTTCAGTTCGGCGATCTGTTTTCCAGTAGACATATGAAATCCAATTTTCTTGGGTTCAGGCTTGCCGGGCCGCATGAATCGCTTCCCAAACGCGTAGGGGCGTGAGCGGCATTTTCAAATCACGTATGCCGTAGTCGCGCAACGCATCGACAACCGCATTGACGATAACACCCAGGGCCGCCGTCGTGCCGCCTTCGCCGCCCGCTTTGACCCCTAGGGGATTAGTCGGCGACGGGATCTCGTGCAGCTCCGTTTCAAAAGGCGGAAAGTGGTCCGCGCGCGGCATGCCGTAATCCATGAACGATCCGCAAAGCGGCTGACCGGCCGCATCGAACACGCATTGTTCCCAAAGAGCCTGCCCGACTCCTTGGACGAGCCCTCCATGCGTTTGGCCATCGACGATCATCGGATTGATGGCGCGCCCGACATCATCGACCGCGGCGTAACGCGTGATCTGAATATGTCCGGTTTCCGGGTCGACTTCGACCTCACAGATATGACACCCGTTTGGAAACACCGGTGTGTGCATTTCATTGTCTTCGACCGTCGACAGAAAATCGTTCGGCAAGCCACGCTCGACCGCCGTTGCCGCCAGTTCGAATATCGTCAAGCCACGGTCGGTGCCCGTGATGAAAAACCGACCGTCGGCGAACTCTACATCCGCTTCCGCCGCCTCCAGCGACTGCGCCGCATGCCCCTTGGCCTTGGCAAGGAAGGAATTCGCCGCCTTAACAATGACGGTCCCCGCCATCCGCATCGAACGTCCCGAATGTGATCCGCCGCCGACCTTGACGATATCCGTATCTCCCAAAACAATGCGAATCTGATCGACTGGCAACCCCAGCCAGTCGGCGGCAACTTGAGCAAATGCGGTTTCGTGCCCTTGTCCGCTGGGCTGCGTTCCAATGACGACATCGATCACTTGTTCGTCTCGGCGGACATGTATTTCCGCTTGTTCGACCGGTGTACCGATGGACGATTCGACATAGTGCGCCAGCCCGCGACCCAAAAGCTTGCCGCGCGCGAATGCATCACTGCGTCGTGCTTCGAACCCGGGCCAGTCCGACAGTTTCAACGCCTTGTCGAGCCCGGCTTCATAGGCGCCGCTATCGTAGACCATCCCGACCGCGTTGCGATACGGCATGTCTTCGGGTGTCACAAAATTCAAACGGCGAATTTCGATTGGGTCGAAGCCGAATTCATGCGCCACCGTATCGATCATCCGTTCGATGGCGAAAATTATTTCTGGCCGTCCCGAACTACGGTAGGCGTTGGTTGGCGGCGTATTGCTAAAAACCGCGCGGGCACGCAAGAACGCGGCGGGGATGCGATAGGATCCGGTGATGATTCCAGCGCCTTTCGATAGCGGCGATAGCGATACGCATCGAGCGCCGACATTGCTGAGATTGGAGGCGCGGAGTGCCAAGAACCGGCCGTCACGATCAAGCGCAAGTTCGAGTTCAACTTGCAAATCGCGGCCTTGGTAGTCGCTAACGAAAGATTCACTGCGCATGGCGGTATATTTCACCGGACGGCCAACTTTGCGCGCCGCCCACGTGACCAAGGGGAATTCGACATAGACCCGGTTACGGGTGCCAAAATTCCCACCGACATCGAACGCCAGAACGCGAATGTTGGCTAATTTTTCTTGAAGAACCGCCGCTATTTCCCGCTTTTGCCGAACAACGCCGCCGCTACCGGCGTAGAGCGTATAATGGCCCGTCTCGCTGTCATACGCGCCGAGCGCCGATCTCGGTTCAAGGGGCACGCCGGTCACACGGCCAATATCGAACGCCATCGAATAGACGTGATCCGCTTGCGCGAAAGCCGCCTCGGTCGCCTCGCTGTCACCAAAGAAGGTTTCGATCAGAACATTATCTGGTGTTTCTTTCCAAATAGCCGGCGCACTTTGTTCGGCCGCGGCCCTGGCGTTTGTCACGGTGGGGAGCGGTTCGTAGTCGATGATCACCGCTTCCGCCGCGTCCAGGGCGAGTGCTTTCGTTTCGGCCACGACCATGGCAATGGCTTCGCCAACATATCGCGCCTTATCGGTCGGTAGTATCGTGTGTCGGCCGATAAAAACTGGCTCGCCGGGCGCCGCCTCCGGCGCGTGCAATTTCAGGTCGAACTTGGTCTTTGGCAAGGGATCATGCGGTATCTCGCCAAGTTGATCCGCTTCGCAGTCCGCGCCGCTAAACACGGCCAACACGCCGGGCAGGCGCGATGCGGCGCCGGTATCAATAGATCGGATTTTTGCATGTGGGTAAGGCGAACGTACGAATGCGGCATGGGCCTGCCCATGGAGATTAAAATCGTCGGTGAAACGGCCTTGCCCACTCAGCAAACGTTCGTCTTCCTTGCGGCGAACGGGTTCGCCGATGCTTCCAGACATTACGTGTCACCGTTCTAACTGCGATCTAGTGGATACCATATGTTAAATTGTACCCCCTAGCGCGATATATGGTGTTTGGACGAAGAAAAAATGTCTGTATTTTTTATTTCTCCTCCAAACGGGTGACGAATTTCGCCGATTGATCGGACAATATGCGTTTACTACCTCCCTGCTAGCGCATTCCTCTCCCTCCCTCGGAATGCGCTGTAACTTGGCCTCGCCCCTTTTGGGTGAGGCCTTTATTTTAATTCCAACATGCGTTATTTATGAATAATTCGTTCACTATGAAAACATGGTGATTTATTATTCTGTTTTATATAAATATATCTGTATTCTTTAGACTAATGCTTGAATCGATTAGGGGTAGGCGTTGTCACGGAATACAAACAGGAATTTGAGCGGGCCTGAGAAGGCGGCGGTCATGATGCTGGCGCTTGGCGAAGAGCGGGCGGGTCCGATCCTGGAACGGTTCGATACCGAGGAGATCCGTGATTTGAGCCAGGCGATGGTGACGCTGGGGACGATCGAGGCGAATACGGTCGAGCGGGTTTTCATGGAGTTCGCCGATAACCTGTCCTCGACGGGCTCG
>JAJFJC010000357.1 GCA_021774385.1 Alphaproteobacteria bacterium | reverse complement strand
CGAGCCCGTCGAGGACAGGTTATCGGCGAACTCCATGAAAACCCGCTCGACCGTATTCGCCTCGATCGTCCCCAGCGTCACCATCGCCTGGCTCAAATCACGGATCTCCTCGGTATCGAACCGTTCCAGGATCGGACCCGCTCGCTCTTCGCCAAGCGCCAGCATCATGACCGCCGCCTTCTCAGGCCCGCTCAAGTTCCTGATTGTATTCCGCGCCACTAATCGTCCCTAGTACGGTTTCAAGATCAAACTTACTGCCCATCGGCACTTTAACAAGAAAAGGTTAACCATGCATCTACGCCTTAATGCTTGTACCTTATGTCGAAATTTTTGGGAGCATGAAATATGCCGGCCTTGGGAACCTTGGAGGAGCTGCCGCTTAACTATAGGCAATCACTGACCAATGTGAATTTGCTCCCGCTTTGGCCTAGCCTTCGAAACTTCTTGCCTTACGGAAAGCCAATCCGAGATACAACGCCAATTTTATGGCGCTACGACGATATCCGGCCGCTATTGCTGCAAGCGGGCGAACTGACCCCAATCGAGAAAGCGGAGCGCCGGGTCTTGGTCTTGGCCAACCCGGGACTTGGACTCGAAAAGGTCAGGGCGACGCCGACGATCTATCTTGGTATGCAACTTATCTTGCCAGGCGAAACCGCGCCCAACCACCGCCATACGCCAAGTGCCATACGCTTCGCTGTTGAAGGTAGCGGCGCATATACCGTTGTCGAAGGTGAAAAGCTCCCCATGGAGCGCGGTGATTTAATTTTGACACCACCGAAGCTTTGGCACGAACATGGTCATGAAGGGACAGGGCCGGTCGTTTGGCTGGACGCGCTCGATTTGCCGCTCATCCATGATATCGAAGCATCGTACTGCATCGACGGGGTGTCTCAACCGGTTGCCAATGTTCCGGATGCGTCACAGACGTCGTACCGCCGTGCGGGACTGTTGCCCTATAGGGCTTTGGATCAGCCGAAACGCGAATTTCCACTTCTCCGGTTTCCATGGACGGAAGTGCGCCAGGCGCTGAGCGCCTATGCACAAGGTTGCGGCCCACATGAACCTGTTCGTTTGGCCTATGTTAACCCAGAAACGGGTGCGGAGTGCCTCTCGACCCTCGGTTTTTCCGCGCTGATGTTGCGCCCCGGCGAAGAGGTCGCCTTAGCGCGCCGTTCCGCATCGGCCATTTTCCACGTCATCGAAGGCACAGGAGAGGCCCGGGTCGACGAAACCGATATTGCTTGGTCCGAGGCGGACACCTTCGCGGCGCCGACCCACGCGGAAATCCGCATTCGCAACAATTCCAGCAAGTCGCCAGCGTTCCTCTTCACGGTAGACGATGCACCCCTGCAACGGCGCCTTGGTATTTATGAAGAGTTTGGTGATGGTGGGAGTCCGCATGGCTAAACGTGAACATGGTGAGGTTCTGATTGTCGGCGGTGGTATCGGCGGTTTGGCCGCGGCCCTGGCTTTGGCGCGCGCGGACATTCCGTCGCGCGTGCTGGAGCAAGCGTCTAAATTCGGTGAGATTGGGGCCGGCATCCAATTAGGACCCAATGTGTTCCGAATGTTCGATCGCTTGGGCATTCGGGCCCGGATCGACGAAAACGCGGTATTTGTCGAAAGGCTTATCATGAAGGATAGCCTATCCGCGGAAACCATCACCGAGGTGCCGCTGGGTGCGGCGTTTCGTGAGCGGTTTGGAAATCCCTACGCCGTAAGCCATCGAGCCGACATCCACGCCGCCCTGCTTGAAGCTTGCGAGGGATCGCCCCTCGTCACGCTGGAGCATTCGCGGCGGATCGCTGCTATCGAAGATATCGGTGATGAGATAATCGCGGTAACCGATGGTGGTAAAACCTATCGGGGTAAGGCGATGATTGGCGCGGATGGTCTGTGGTCACGCGTCCGCGGCCATTTGTTTGGCGAGGGAGAGCCAAGGGTTTCCGGTCACGTCGCGTATCGCGCGGTATTGCCTTTCGATGATTTTCCGGAAGACTTGCGGTGGGATGCAGCGGCGCTATGGGCTGGGCCCCGAAATCATCTGGTGCACTATCCGCTACGGCGGCGGGCGTTGTTCAATATCGTCGCGGTGTTCCATGACGATGCTTATGTCGAAGGTTGGAACGAGCCTGGTGATCGTGATGCACTGATGCGGCGATTCGAAAGTGTTGGTTCGCAGCCGATGAGTATTTTAGAAAAAGTCGAAGATTGGCGGATGTGGGTCTTGTGCGACCGGGAGCCGACCGCGGTATGGTCGAAGGGCCGGATTACCTTGCTGGGCGATGCCGCGCATCCGATGCTTCAATATTTTGCGCAAGGGGCTTGCATGGCCGTGGAAGACGCGGTTTGCCTAGCGGACAAAGTGGTCGAAAGTGATCATAATTATTCGGCGGCATTCCAGGCTTATGAAAAGGAAAGATATCTTCGGACCGGTCGTGTACAGCTTATGGCCCGTTTCCTCGGCGATATCTATCATGCCGAAGGGGTCGCGCGCGAATTGCGGAACCAAACGCTGAGCAAGCGGACGCCAACGCAATCCCATGACGGTCTTGCCTGGCTCTATGGTGGGCCGTGATCTCGATACCCCTGTCGCGGAGTTGTACCAACATTGCGCGAGCATGAAATTGATTAAGGAAGTTCAATCCATGAGTACTCAGGAAAGCCCGTACATTTTTCGCGCCAGTCAGGCGCCATTGGTAGCGGAAAGCGATACGCTGAAGGTGAAAGAGGCGCATATGGCCGACGGCATGACCGTGCGCTATCAGGAACGAAGCCCTGGCGACGATGCGGATGGAGAATGGTGCGAGACGGGCCACAGCGCCTATATCTTGTCCGGTCGGCTGCGTTACGAATTTCCCGATCATGAAGTCGAGATCGGACCGGGTGATATCGTACATATTCCCGCGGGACATGATCATCGGCACCGGCCTCATGTTCTGGGCAATGACCCCGTTAAATATTTCATTACCGAGTTTTCGTGAGACGACCGGTCGTCTTGCGTCTTCGACGGCTTATATTCATAAGGCGCCATCGAGTTTCGAGTGAGGAGAGTGGGATAGATGTCCAGCAACGCGCGTAGTTGCGTTCGACGTAAGACCGTACGAGTCAAGGTTGGCGATGTGACGATCGGCGGCGAAGCGCCCATTGTTGTGCAATCCATGACGAATACCGATACCGCGGATGTCGAGGGAACGATTGCGCAGGTGGCTGCCTTGGCAAATGCAGGATCGGAAATCGTACGCATTACCGTCGATCGACCGGAGGCCGCGAAGGCGGTACCGCATATTCGCGATGGCCTTGACCGGCTCGGCGTGACCGCGCCGCTAGTCGGCGATTTCCACTATATCGGCCATAAATTGTTGACCGATCATCCGGCCTGCGCGGAGGCACTCGCCAAATATCGCATCAATCCCGGTAATGTCGGTTTTCGAGAGAGACGCGATACCCAATTCTCGACCATGATCGAAGTTGCGCTGAAATATGACAAACCGGTACGGATTGGCGTCAATTGGGGCAGTCTCGATCAAGATCTCGCAACCCGGTTGATGGACGAGAATGCAAAATTGGAGACGCCCAAGGAGGCGGCTGAAATTACGCATGAGGCGCTAGTTGTTTCCGCGATCGAGAATGCGGTCCGTGCCGAAGAACTGGGTATGGGCCGCGACAAGATCATTCTGTCCTGCAAGGTCAGCGACGTGCAGAGCTTGATCGCCGTTTACCGGATGATGGCGGAGCGGGGCGATTACGCGCTGCATCTCGGCTTGACGGAAGCCGGCATGGGTTCCAAGGGGATCGTCGCTTCGACGGCGGCTCTGTCCATACTCTTGCAGGAAGGCATCGGCGATACGATCCGAATTTCGCTGACACCGGAGCCCGGGGGCGACCGGACCCGCGAAGTAATCGTCGGACAGGAAATTCTGCAGACGATGGGGTTCCGTTCCTTTGTACCGCTCGTGACGGCCTGCCCCGGCTGCGGGCGTACGACAAGTACCGTGTTTCAGCACTTGGCCGATCGTATCCAGGGGTATGTCCGGACCAAGATGCCGGACTGGCGCGATCAATATATAGGTGTGGAATCGATGAACCTTGCGGTCATGGGCTGCATCGTCAACGGTCCCGGCGAAAGTAAGCATGCCGATATTGGCATTAGCCTACCGGGCACGGGCGAGGAACCTGCGGCTCCGGTCTTCGTCGATGGCAAGAAAACCGTGACCCTGCGCGGTGCGGACATTGCGGATCAGTTCCAAACGATCGTCGACGATTATGTCGAAACGCATTACGAGCGCCGCTGATAAGGCTATCTCTTTAAACGCCCGCTCGGATGTACTGGGCGGGGTACGGCTTGCGTCTCATTTGGTACTACTTGCCTTGACCGGTTTAGCGTTATCGGTTTCTCACGATACGTGGTTCGCGGTCTCGGTAATGGTCGGCTATGGCGTGATCTTGGTGACACTGTTCGCGCCTTTGCACGAGACCCTACATCGTACCGCCTTTCGTTCCCGCGCCGTAAACGACACGGTGGCGACAGTGATCGGGTTCGTGCATTTTCTACCGGCGGGGCATTTCCGATATTTTCACGCGGCGCATCATAAATACGTTCAGGATTTGGACCGCGATCCTGAACTGGCGACACCGAAGCCAAGCAGCCGCACCGCGTATCTCTGGGGTCTGAGCACGGTCCCTTACTGGTGTGCCAGGCTTTCCGAACTGGCGGATCACACGAGGGGCCGGGTCCCGGCGACATTCGTTAGAACCCGGCAAAGGCCCGCGATCATTCGCGAAGCGCGGTGGCATGTCGCTGGCTGGTTAGCCATCGCGGTTGTGTCCGCCGCCTTCCAATCGACAAGCGCGCTTTATTTTTGGGTGTTGCCGACTCTGTTGGGTCAGCCTTTTCTGCGTTTGTATTTGATGGCCGAACATGGCGGATG
>JAJFJC010000356.1 GCA_021774385.1 Alphaproteobacteria bacterium | reverse complement strand
ATACGATGCGTGGTGTCCAAGCGGAACGTCCGTCGCTGTATGATCTCGTGGATGATATGAAAACATTGAAAGTGCCGACCTTGGTCATCACGGGAGACGAGGACGAACCCTGTCTCGACCCGGCGTTGCTCATGAAACGGACGATTCCGATGTCGGGCTTGGTCATCATTCCGCTCACCGGACATGCGTGCAACTTGGAAGAGCCGGATGCCTTCAATCGCGCGGTCCAGGAGTTCTTTTCCGCCGTATCGCACGATGCATGGGGACCGCGCGATCCGCGGTCTCAGATCACCAGCATTACCGGGATGAAATAAATAGACCGGAGCACGGTTTAAGACGGCTCGATGACGAACAAGACCTGATTGTGCGCTACGAGCTCCGTATCCGCGGCGCCAATGGCGCTGACCACGCCAGCGACCGGTGCTTCGATCGTTGTGTACAGCTTCATGACCTCGATCAGGCAGAGCGGGTCGCCTTTGGCAACGGTCTGGCCTTCCTCGACGAAGGCCGGATCCGTTGGTGATGGTTTACGGTAGAAGGTACCAACCATTGGCGCGCGAATTTCCGTCCCCTCGGCGCTTGCCGCTATTGGGCTTGCTGCCAGCGTATCACTCGTTGCCGTGACGGGAGGCGTTTCAGGTTGTTCGTTTGAGGTGGCTTCTGGTATCACCATTTTGGTGATGGGTGTTTGAACCCCGCCGCCATTACGTTGAACGACGAGCTTCGTGTCACCCACTTCCAACACCAGCTCTTCACAATTGCTGGCGTCTATAATCTTGAGGATCTCGGAAATTTCCTTGTAGGAAAGCGACACGATTTTACTCTCACGGGGTAATTGTACGATCCGCCTATCATGAGCATGTGCGGATGAACAATCAAGGCGCGGGCCGGTCAGCTGTCTTTTGCGAAGCTATTGACACCCCAGCTCTCGGGCAGGGGTTTCACCGGTTTGGTCGGCAATCCATAGTGACGTGAGCGCTCGAACAAAGGCAGGCCGGCGCCGAGCATCGAGTTGAAAAACCACATCATTGCCTGGGTCATTTCGCGCGGCCGCTCGCGTGTTACGAAATGGCCCGAGTCGAGGACCAGTACGGCTTCGAGGCCGGGGAGATAATCTTCCATGCCACGGCAGTAATCGATCGGCTGCCGGGGGTCGAACTCGCCGTGGACCTGTACGACGGGCATCGTGAATTTGGAATAGTCGACCGGCCGGGTCTTGGGAATATCCCGAAAATACCGGGGCACGGCCTTGGCGGTACCGGGATGCGCGAACTCGGCTACGATCTCTGCGATTTCCGACTCGTCTGGGCGAAGCTCCGGCTTGCAAGAGCTATCGAACCAGACACGGATATATGCCTCCGCCTTCTCCATAAGGCGCGTTGCCGCGTCTGGATTTCGCGCGTTCCAATGATGGTGTAGTGAGTTTCGAGGGTCGTAATTGTGCAGCGAAAGACAGCAACGCATATAGCGTTCGACCCGCTCGGGGATCTGGTCGACGATGTGATCTGAAATGGCGACGCCCCAATCGTGGCCCGCAAGCCGAAAGCTATCGATGCCGAGGTGGTCGAGGCAGGCGATTAGCTCGCTGGCGACATTGTTCATCGTATAATCGCCATCGCCCTTATCCGATTGGCCATACCCCTTCAAATCAAAGGCATAGACCTTGAACTGGGTTGCCAGGGTTGGAATTTGATGTTTCCAGCAGCTCCAGCTTTCGGGAATACCGTGCAGCAGGACAACTGGATCACCCTCTCCAGCTTCGACCCAATGCCAAGCGAGACCGTCCACCGTTTCGGTTCGGTGGTTGAACGTTTCTTCCGCCATGAATTTTATCCCGTTAGTTCTGCACGGAGCCCGCGCCGCCCAATCCGGTGAATTGCACCAGCCAAGTCGACAGGTCTGGTACCAACGCGACAATCGTCCAGATCACCAGGAGCGACAGTAGGTAGGGAACGACCTGCCGCACGATCTGGAAGTAGGGAAGCCCGGTAATGCCCGACGCAACATACAGATTGAGCCCGTAAGGCGGCGTGATGAAACCGATCGCATCGCCAATCAGGAAGACCACCGCGAAATGGAACGGATCGACGCCGATCGTGGCCGCGACCGGCGCCAGGATTGGCGCCAAGATGATCGTGTTCGGCACCGATTCCAGGATCGTACCTGCGGCCAGAACCATGCCCATCATCACGAACAGAATCGTGTAGTAACCGCCGAGGCCGACAAGAATGCCTTCGATGAATTCCTTAGCGCCGATGACCGCGAGAATCTGTTGCATCATGATGGATACGGCGACCAGCGGCACGATAATGCCGATGATCGTGGCGCTGCGCAGGAAGATGCTCGGCAGCGCGCGCCATTTGGTTTCGCGCGTGATGAATAGGCCCGCCAACAGGCAATAGACGACCGTGACCGCGGACGCTTCGGTGGGTGAGAAGATGCCGGTATAGATGCCGAACAAAACGATAAAGATCGCGGCGATACCGATGCTCGCCCCCGGCGTCGTATCCCGGACCGTCTTGAATTCGAAGGCGATGATTTCGCCGTAGCCCTTGCGCTTGCTCATCCACCAACAGGCGGCCATCATCGAGACCACCATCAGGATACCGGGGATGATGCCGGCCAGGAAAAGCTCGGAAATCGGCAGGCTGATTAAATAGCCGTAGACGATGAACAAAATACTCGGCGGGATGATGATCCCGACCGTGCCGCCGGCCGCCGCGGTTGCCGCCGAGAAACTCTTGTCGTAACCCTGTTTGACCATCGTCGGATAGGTGATTGAGCCGATGGTCGCGGTAGTCGCCGAGTTGGAGCCGCTGATGGCCGCGAACATGCCACAGGCGGCGAGCGACGCCATACCCAGGCCGCCGCGGATCGACCCCAATATCGCTAAGGCGAAATCGGTCATGCGCCGCGCGATGCCACCGGCGCTGATCAAATCGCCGGTCAGAATGAACAAAGGGGCGGCCAGCAGCGCAAAGCTGTTCAGGCCCTCGAACATGGAGCTGCCAACATTGGCAAGCGGGAAGTCGAAAATGAGCTGCATACCAATGACCCAAAGGCCGATGATCAGCATCAGGGGAGTGCCGACGACAAAGAAGAAGAAGGCTGCGACGGTCAACAGCGTGATGAAAGTTGCATCAGCCATGTGCGGCCTCCGACTCTGCCGTTAGGGCTTCGCCATGTATTCTGATTGGGGCGCCGCTGGCAAAATCCTTGTAATCCTGTATCGCATTCTGGGCGACGCGGTACAGCAGTAGCGTCCAGCCGACCGGCGTCGCGCTATAGAACCACCAGCTAAGTACATCGTCGGTGCCGGGAACGATGGATTCCATTTCCATATGAAGTTGGACGAGGTCGAATGACCAGTAAATGACGATCGTGCCGAACAAGACGTAGAGAACGTAGTCGAGCTGCAGAAATATATATTGGGCGGTGCGCGGCATCCGGTCTCGGACTTCGTTGAAGACCAGATGACTGCGCAATTTCACGCAATAGGATGCACCGAGCCAGGTCAGCCACAAAAACATGTAGGAGGGAACAAATGTGCTCCACGGCGCTTGCGCGTCAAAGACGTAACGTCGAAAAACTTCGACGGCAACGATACCTGCACAAAACGCATAGGCAACGATGACGATGGATTTTTCGAGATTTTCGTCCAGCCAGCGATAGATGGCCAAAGCAAGATTCATGATTCCCCTCCCGTGACCCACACAGTCACGAACGATAGCCGAAAATCGACCGATATGCCGGTTCGATCACAATGATATCAGTGTGCGAATATCTCTGCGGTGTTCCGCTTTCTAATATGCGGGCCACGAATCCCGGGAGGATGAGAAATTCATCCTCCCGTTTCCGTGATAACTGATCTGGGAATGGTGTTTCCAGATCAACTAGATTACGACTTCCACCAACGCCGTGGCTCGACATCGATTGCCAATGCATGCTTGTCGTATTCGCGTGCAACCGGCAGCATCGTGTCATAGACGCTGTAGCCACCCATTTTATTGAGCTTTTCGTGCCAGCGGCCGTACTCATCCTTCTTCGGACTCGCCAATGCCTCGCATTCCGCAAGCGCTTCATCGTCGAAGAAGTTCATGACGGTGCCGGATTTGCCGAAAATCGTCTCGGGGCCAGGATTTGGTACTTCGCCACTAACCAAGGCGAGCGCGGCTTCATTCGAGAATTGTACAACGCGTTGCGCCTGGTATGCCGATTCCATGACATCGTCCCGCAACTTGTTGCCAATTTTGTCGAGCGTGCGGGTATTCATCGCCGTATGGCCGGTGCCGGGAATAAACTTCAGTCCGACATATTGCGAGACCACCGGGGCCATGTTGAAGGCCGTCGTCGCCGAGGTCCAGGTTTCCATGCCGTCGATCAAGCCTGATTTCAGAGCATCAAGCGTTTCAACCCAGGCCACCGGAACCGGGTTTAGATCCATGAGCTGCATGGCGATACGGCCGAGCTGCGTGTTTGTTACGCGGTTTTTTGTACCGGCAATGTCGCCAATCTTCGTAATATTTTTCTTACCTTTCCACTTCAGACCCATATAGAGCTGCCGCATTTCGCAGAGCGAATACAGGAACTCCATGCGGTTCTTTTCGCGGTAAGTTTTACGGAACAGCTCCTCGGATTTTGGGTTGTAGAGGAAATGATAAAGCTGACCGGCCGACTGGAACATATAGGGGAAATCAAGCGCGTTAAGCCATGGCGCAACGCTGGACGCGTTTTGCGTCGAAGATGAACCCATGTCGAGCACACCTTGCATGGTCTTTTGGATGCAGACCTGTTCGGCGCAAACCGAATTGCCCATGAGCATTTCGACTTGAATTTCGCCGTCGGTACGTTCTTCTAGGTCCTGAGCGAAATCGTAGGCGCCCAAGCGAATAATTTTCATATGTTTCTGGCTGGCGACGGAACCGTAACGGATTTTATGTTTTGGCTTCATCTTGTAGCGTTTGTCGTACACGCTGCCGGCGGAACCCGCGAGAGCCTCGGCGGAGAAAACACCGCCCATTCCCGCGGCCGCGATGTAGGTTGCGTAGGTGCCATATTGCCGCGAGATCCGCATGAAATCCCGGCGCGATACGCCGGAAAGTTTGATATCCAAATCTTTCGTCGTATCGAGCGTTTCGTCGGATGTCTTAGCAAGGAGATCGGCTGCCTCCTTATTTTGTACGAAATCAGGTACCTTCTTCATCGTTACCTCCCATTCTGCTTACGCGCTGCCTGTTCATGGCGATTGGATTGGTCGTGTTTTGTATTTGTCCGTACATAGTTCTCCCGCAAAGTGAATTCGTCAAGGCAAGATAACCGCGATTGCTAACCGGCGCGTGCCGTGCGTCGAGCTGGCTCCCACGTGAAAGAGAAGGTTGCAGAAATGACAGGTGTCAGAATCGTCGATACGACATTGCGGGATGGTCACCAATGTTTATGGGCGACGCGAATGACGACGGCCATGATGCGCCCTGTTTTGGATCGTATGGACCAGGCGGGCTTCGATGTGATTGAGCTGATGGGCGCGGTGCATTTCGATACCTGCGTTCGCTTCCTCGGGGAAAACCCATGGGACCGGTTGCGGCTTTTTCGGGATCGGTTCCAGAAAACCACGCGGCAGGCGATCGTGCGCAGCAAATGCGCGCTTCGATTCGACCTCGAGCCCGACGATATTAACCGCTTGTGGTACGAACTGTTGGTCAGAAACGGTATCGAGAGTTTGATCGCTTTCGATGGTTTGCACGATCTCGATAATTTGGAAGACGGCCTGAAGCACGCAAAGCTTCTTGGCGCGCAAACCCAAGGCTGGTTGATATTCAGCGAAAGCCCGGTGCACACGGACGCGCTTTACGTCGCCAAGGCACGCGAATTTCTGGATCGTTGCGATGTCGATTCGCTGATGATTGAGGATACCAGCGGTATACTCACACCCGACCGGCTCCGGACATTAGTGCCGGCAATTCGGGCGGAAATCGGCGCGGATGTGCCACTTGGGCTGCATACCCACAACCTCGCCGGATTGGGACAATCGCTTTATATCGAAGCTGTGAAACTCGGCATCGATAATATTTACACCTGTATCGCGCCGATTGCGGATGGTAATGCGCCGCCCGCCATCCAGACCACGGCGCGTAATTTGCGCCACTATGGCTACGATATAGGCGTGGATGATGCGCTATTGGCGGAAGTGAGCCAGCATTTCGAAAATGTCGCGATGTGCTCGGGGCAACCGCTCGGCAGGCCGCAGGATTTCGACGCCGCCAGCGTCGACCATCAAATCCCGGGCGGTGTGATGAGCAACCTCGCTAGTCAGCTTGAGGCCGCAGGGTTGATCGACAAGCTTCCGGCCGTTCTGGAGGAATGCGGCCGCATCCGCGCGGAGACCGGTTGGCCGATCATGGTGACGCCGTTTTCCCAATTCGTCGGCGTGCAGGCGACACTCAATGTTCTAACGGGCGAGCGCTACAAGCAGGTGCCGGATGAGATGAAGAAGTATGCGTTGGGTTACTATGGCAAATTATTGTCGCCGGTGGCACCAGACGTTCTCGACAGGCTGGTAGAGAACGGTTCGAAGACAATAGCGCTGACACCGCCAACCCCGGAGCCGGCCCTTCCAGCGTTACGAAAACGCTTTCCCAGTGCCGATGATGAGGAACTATTGCTTTGGCATTCGTTTCCGGAGGAATTAGTGCGCAATATGTTCGCCGCGACGCCCGATACAACCGACTATACCGGTAGTCCCTTGCTACACCTCGTCGAGGAAATCGCGAAACGGCCACATTTGTCGCGTGTTTTCATCTCCAAAGGGAAAACATCGGTCGATATTCGGGAGTAAAAATTTCCCGTTAAACGGTAAGATCGGGCCAGCTATCGGTCCAAGGCTGCAATTCTTCTAACGCAGCGGCGATATCGATGAGTTTTTGATCCTGGTGCCAAGGCGCGACAACCTGCATGCCGACCGGAAGACCGGAAGGCGTTGTCCCACAAGGTATCGAAATGGCCGGATGTCCGGTGAGGTTGAAGGGGGCGGGGTAGTTGTACCAATTCGCGCGTAGCGGTCCAGCGCTCTGACCATTGATCGTGATAGGGTCACTGGCTTTGTGCGTAACCAGCGGCGGCGGTGCGCCCAGCGTCGGTGTCACGAGAAGATCGGCCGATTCGAAGATCGCCTCGACCTGTTGATAGAGCACGGTGCGTTGCAAAGGGGCATTCTGCAGGGCCTGTCTGTCTAGGCTTTCGCTTTCGGCGATCGCGGCAACAAGTGAGGAGTCCATCTTTGCCCGCTCTGTTTTAGTGTACCGGGCCATACGGGCGGCCAGAGGGGCACGGAGGGTGATCCTTGCGAGTTCGTTGCCCCAATCCTCGCGGCCATCGCTGCGTGCCAAAACCGCGCCCGCGTTGCATAGAATTTTGAGTGTTCGTTCCATCGCGGTGGCGACATCGTCGTCCAACAGTTCGTTTCCAAGGCTCGGTTTGTAGTGCAGACGTAGGCCTTGCAGTTGCGACAGCGGGTCCGCCGCGACCGCACAGAGTTCGGGTGAGGTGCCGAGCGTCCAGGGATCACCACGATCCGGACCACTCATAATATTGAGCATAAGCGCCAAATCCACCGTCGTGCGCGTGATCGCGCCGATATAGGAAAAGTTGCCGAACAGGTCGGGCGCGAATTCATGCGGTATGCGGCCCAGGGTGGCTTTCATACCCAACACACCACAACAACTCGCGGGGATACGCGATGAGCCCGCGCCGTCGGTTGTGATCGCCAGTGGTCCCATGCCGGTTGCCGCCGCGACCGCGGCACCACCACTGGAACCGCCACAGGTGTGCTCCAAGTTCCAAGGGTTGCGGGTCACGCCATATCGGGGGCTGTCGGTCACGGCTTTGTGGGCGAATTCCGGAGTCGTTGTCTTGCCGATCAAGACCGCGCCGGCTTGTTTCAAGCGTGCGACGGCGGCTGCGTCGCGGTCGGGAATGTTTCCAGCCAACAAGTGCGAGCCGAAGGATGTTTCCACACCCTTCGTTAGGATCAAGTCCTTCACGGAAAACGGAACACCGTGCAGAGGGCCGAGAAGTGCACCTTTATCGCGCGCGGTGTCGGCTGCCGCCGCCGCTTCTCGCGCGCCCGCGGCGTCGACTAGTGCAAAGGCATTTAACGACGGTTCAAGACGCGCGATGTGAGATAGCACCGAATCGACGAGGCGACTGGCGCTGATGGCGCCATCTCGAACCAAGGAAGCCATTTCCGTTGCCGTCAGTTTCCAGAGTTCGTCAGTGTCGATGTTTGCATCCATGATTTTGGCCCATGCCGTTTAAGATATGGTGGTTGAAGATACCGACATGTTGCCGATAGGTGACCGCCATCCATCATGCCTTGGTGATCCATGCTGGAAATTCTTTGGCGGAAATTAACATCCGGACGTGGCACTTCAAAGCAGTAGCGCGACAGGCAACGACCCACGATGATACGGGGCAGGAGGATAGGATGTCGAAACGAATTCTCGAAGGCGTGCGGGTTATCGATTTAACGCAGTTCTTTGTCGGGCCGCACGCGACATTGCTTCTTGCCGGAATGGGCGCGGAGGTTATCCGTGTGGACAATCCGGTGACCGGTGATACGCTCTCGGATTCCCCTATCTATGCCGGACCGGAAGGCGTTTCGTTCGAGCGTAAGACGCCGGATGATCTTGGTGTGCCGTTCCTTAAGCGAAGCCGAGGCAAGAAGGCTGTGACCCTGAATTTAAAGAATCCGGAAGGTGTGCGTCTGCTCCTGGAACTTCTCGATCAGTCCGATGTCCTGGTCGAGAATTTTAGCGTCGGCGTAACCAAACGGCTCGGGATCGACTTTCCAACCCTGCAGGCGCGAAATCCGCGATTGGTGTACTGCTCGATCACTGGATATGGCCAGACTGGGCCGGATGCGCATTTGAAATGTTTCGACGCGGCGGCACAGGCGGCCTCTGGACTGATGAGCTTGACCGGACCGCCGGACGGCCCGCCGACGAAGGCGGGGTCGGCGTTGGCTGATTCAGTCTCCAGTGTCTTCGGTTTGGCCGGCATTTTAGGCGCATTGTTCCACCAGGCACGCACGGGTGAAGGGCAGCATGTCGATATATCGATGGTCGATTCCGTTTTTTCGCTCATCTATGACGATCCGCTTGAAGGCTATCCAGCGTTGGGACTGAACTATCGCCAGGGCAACCGGGCGCCGCGCGTTTCGCCTTTCAATAGCTACCGGACAAAAGACCGTTGGCTCATTATCGCGACCGCGACGGATGCTCAGTGGCGAACCCTATGCGATGTCATGGGGTGCGAAGGACTGACGGAAGATCCGGAGTTTGCCACCAGCAGTGCGCGCCTGGGAAATAATGATGCTGTCGATGCCGTTGTTTCGGAATGGGCAGCGCTTCAGGATGGGGAAAGCGCGTTGGCGAAATTGCGTGAAGCGGAAATCGTGTGCAGCCCGATTAACGATATCAACGACGTCAAGAATTGGCCGCACATTCAAGCCCGCGGTATGATCGAAGAACTGGTGCACCCAGTACTAGGGCCTTTGCCGGGTTTGAATGCGGCGGGTTTTCCAATCAAATTCAGCGGAGTCGAAACAGGTTATGATGGCCCACCGGTAATGACCGGCGCCAGCAACCAGGAAATTTTTGGCGGCCTGCTTGGACTCGACGACGAATCCCTTGGGAGGCTTGCCGAAGACGGCGTTATTTAGGAGGAACGAAATGTTGCGTCAAAATGTGACATCCGGGCATCCATTTGAACCGGTGTTCGGGTATTCGCGCGCGGTACGGGTTGGTAATCAAGTCCATGTTTCGGGAACGACGGCGGATGGTGCCGACGCCTACGAGCAGGCGGCGAATGCTTTGACGACGATATCGCGGGCGCTGGAGAAGGCAGGTGCCAGGCTTGAACATGTCGTGCGAACCGTTGTTTACGTGACCGATATGGGCACGCACATGGATGGCGTCACGCGTGCTCATGGCGAGGTTTTCGGCGATATTCGTCCAGCCAGCACATTGGTTGCGGTGACGGCCTTGGTGAGACCGGAACTCGTCGTTGAGATCGAAGCCTACGCCATCTTGCCGGACGATTAATCCCCGGCTGAATCCTGACCCTGCACCGTGAAGAAGGAGGCGGACTTTGGTTGTTCCGGAATTTCGATATTCGCTTCGGTCAACCGTGCGTTCCTGGCTTTCTCACCCCGTAAAATGATGCCTTCATTCGGACTAGGCATCGGATTGTGGGCAATGGGAAAGGCATCCGCTGCACTGTAGACGCAAATATACAGGCCGCGTGAATGATCCGATGCGTTTGGTGCCGAGCCGTGCGCCAATCGCGTATGCATTAAACAGACACTGCCGGCTTTGCCTGTAACGGGAACCGACCGTGCTAGAAGACATGCTTCATCCTCGCGGGACACGGCCCCGGTAAAACGCGATCCGTCGAACAAAGAATACAGCGGTCCTTCATGCGAGCCTGGTACGACCCGTAGGCAGCCATTTTGTTCCGTTACATCGTCAAGCATTAACAATGCTGTAACGACATCGCTATTGGTATGTGGCGTGAACAGAAAATCTTGGTGATAGGCGACGGTGGTATCGGAACCGGGTAGCTTCAAATTGATTTTGCAATGATGGAATTTGACATCGGGTCCTATGAGGTCGGCGACGATATCGACGGTCGCCGCATCGCGCATGACGTCAAGGAATACATCGGAAATGTCAGAGGGGTTGTTGATTCGGCGCAAAGCCGGTTTGTCGGCACGATGTTCCGCGCCCATGTCGAAACGCGGACGGCCATCAAGGGTCGGTGGGCCGTAGGGCATGTTGTGCCCTCTGCTTTCCTCAACCCATGTTTCGATTTCCGAATTAAGGGCGGTGAGCTGCGCCGGCGTTACGGCATCCGCAACGGTCAAATAGCCATTTTTCCAGAATGTATCGAATTGCGCCCGAGTCAGCGTTGACGGCACCATATGTTTCCCCCGTACACGGTTCAGCGATTTCCATAGGCTTGACGCATTATGATTTCGGGATGCGTACTTTCAAGCGAAATTGGTGGACGCGTCGATGGTTTCCAGTGCTTGCGATTGGTGTTGTATTTTCGCCATTGGAAGGTCGAAAAAGAACGTCGTACCGTTACCGACTTCGGACACGAAATCCAAGGATCCATCATGCATTTCGACGATTTTTCGCGCGATATTCAAGCCAAGGCCAGTTCCTCCTGTTTGGCGGGCATCCGAGGAATCCAATTGCAAAAACCGCTCAAAGATTTTTTCTCGAAAGGCCTCGGGAATACCGCATCCGTGATCGGTTACGGAAAAGCGGACCGTATCGTCAGTGTGGGAAACCGACAATTCGACGTCCGAGTTGGCGTCAGAGAATTTTGCGGCATTTGACATTAGGTTCGCGAATACCTGCATGAGCCGGTCCTCGTCGGCTTCAATGGCAATATCCGTACAGTCATTCTTGGCGATGAAGCGAATGCCATAGCGCTCACCATACCCCTTGTTTGCTTCAATTGCGGTTTTTAACAAATACAGAGTGTTAAGGGGCTTCGCCGTTAATTCCAATTTTCCAGCTTCGATTTTTTGAATATCCAAGACATCATCGATCAAATTTTCCAGACGCGTGCAATTCCGATATGCGATTTCAAGCATCTCGCGCAGTTGGTCGGGAATTTTGCCGACAAGACCCTTTTGCACCAATCCCAAACTGCCTTTGATCGATGTCAGGGGCGTGCGCAACTCGTGGTTCATGTTGGTGATGAATTCACCTTGCGTTTTGCCTGCTTCTTCCGCCATCTCCTTGGCGACGCGCATTTCCTTAAGTGCTAATTCACGATCCGTGACGTCCATCATCACTGCGCCAATGTCTTGGACTTGGTCGCCATTCCAGATGGGGAATTTCGTTAAGGTGAAATTGCGAACATCGCCGGATGGCAGGGGTATTTCAACGTCTTCGGAATCTATTTTACCGGTGGCGCGCAACCGCTGGTCGCTCTTTTCATATTGTTCCGCGCGTTCCCTTGGATAAAGTTCGAAAACATTTTTGCCAACGATTTCGCCGGGCTCGATTTCGAACCATTCCGCGTAACGCTTGTTAATCAGCTTATAGCGACCGTCGGTTCCCTTGAGGAACAACGCCGCCGGTACGTAGTCGAAAATTGCCTTAAATCGCTGTTCGCTCAATCGCAATGCGTCTTCAACAAGCTTGTGGCTTGTGATGTCGACAAGCACGCCAACGAGGCGTTCCGGCACGCCATTGGCGTCAAAGTATAACGTACGTTGGTCATGTATCCATCGGAATGAGTTATCCTCGTGCTGGAACCGGTACTCTTGAACGATGTTATCGCGTTCATGGACATTGTTTAGTTCCGCGAGAACCCGGTCCTTGTCTTCCGGGTGGAGCTTGCTCGACCAGAACTTAGGATCGTTCGTGAAGGCCTCCGGCTTGTATCCGAGGTGCCGCTCCACGCTTGCGCTGATAAATGACGCCGTGAAGTCGGACTGGGGTTCGCACGTGTAAAGAATGCCGGGCGCGGCAGACGTCAAAAATGAAATCTCTTCATTGGTTCTACGAAGTTGCAGGTCGATATCCAGCTTTTGTGTCAGCGCGTCGCGTGCTTCCGTCCACCGTCGCCAAGCGAACCAAAAAAGCGATATTGTGAGTATAAAGGTGCCGAGTATTAGTTCGTCGAGTTCCCAATGTTCATAAGGCTCGACAAATTCCACCAACCGGTCGAAGGCATCCAGATAGGCGACGAGCAACGCGCCCGCCAGAGTTGTGAGGGCGACAATTAGCAGATCACGATTCCAGGAACTATCTTTGCGTTTAGCTGCTTCCATAATCGGCATGGCGGTTCCCTTGTGAATCGCGAGAATCTTAGTTTGGGTGTATCACGTTGCGGAGTAGGCCCACCTGCAGGTCAGGATCAAACTTTATAGTTGTGAACGGGGCGTTAATTTTAGTGAAAAAAGGTGTGTGTGGCCAGTTTTTGCATTTATTTCGTGGTATTGCATCCGGGTTCGCATACTCGTGCCGCTTGGCCTGGAAATTTTCCCGCCGCCATGGCAGTCTTGGTTCAATTCCCGTGGGAACTTTACTTCAGGAGGCGCGAAATGGCGCAGGCGGCTGCTCGACCGTTCGATGATACGGACCTTACCTTAAAGCTTGCTGAAAACAGCATGTCCCTCACACTCGATGGGCTTCCAAAGGAAGCGGTCGAGGTGGCGCGGCACTGCTTTCTGGACTGGCTCGGCGTCACCTTGGCCGGGTCCCGTGAACCGCTGACGCGTATCCTGCTCGAGGAAGCCGTTGCCGAAGGCGGCAACCCGCAAGCCACGGTCATCGGCGATGGCCGCAAGGTAACGATCAAGCAGGCGGCGCTGATCAATGGGTCCGCCGGGCATGCGCTCGATTATGACGATGTTCATCTTCTCATGCCGGGTCACCCGACGGTGCCGGTCGTGCCGGCACTCTTGGCGCTGGCGGAATATCAGGGCCGGGACGGCAAGGATTTCCTGACCGCGATGGTCGCCGGGATCGAGGCGGAAT
>JAJFJC010000355.1 GCA_021774385.1 Alphaproteobacteria bacterium | reverse complement strand
CATGTCGAGCGCCTTGGAGAAGGCCAACGAGATATCGAACTTCGAAATCCGGGGCACGGTTGGCGGTACTAGCTGTCCCATGTTGCCTCTGGTTCATGATTGTGGCGCGAACACAAACATAAACCCGGACCGATTAATTATCTCTAAAAGGAGAAACCGATTTAGCGTTCAACAGCGGCATCAAATTAATTAAGACCACCAAAGAAACCGGAATAACTAATTGTAATTAAATCTATTTTTTTTATTTATAGTTAAGGATGGCTCATTTGTCACAGTCAAAATTCACGCCCGAAAGGCGGGCATGACGGTCTTGGCGATCATTTCCAAATTTCGGTCGATATAGTCATCCGGACAAGCCGAAGACACGAAAACCGATGTCGCCCCCGCGTCGATATATTCTTGCAGCCGTGCCTGGCAATGTTCGGGGTCGCCGGCCAGCGCGTATTTGTGCACCAGCTTGCTGAAATCCTGGGCGTATTGCGTGCTCAGCCGGTCGGTTGCGTATTTCACCGCCGTGTCGTTGTCTTCATGGACGGCGGTGAAAATATAGACGGCGAAGGTGAAGTCCGACATGTCCTGCCCAAGCTCTTCGCCAAAGGCGCGTATCTTGGTGATACTCTCGGCGAGCTGTTCGGGCGTGAACATGTAGGGCAGCCAGCCATTGCCGTACTTCGCCGCGCGCTTCATCGCCGCGTCGGTGCGGCCCGACACCCAGATCGGCGGACGCGGTTTCTGGATCGGCAATGGTTTGAGGCTGAAATTCTCCAACTTGGTGTAGCGGCCGTCATAAGTGACATCGGTTTCCGCCCACACGCGCGTGATTACCTCCAACGCATCGTCGGTCCGCGAGCCACGCTGTTTTACGGGAATACCGCAGGCGTCGAACTCCTTGGGGTTTTCGCCACCGACACCCACGCCAAGCGTAAAGCGCCCGCCCGAGGCTACGTCCAAGGCCGCGCCCATCTTGGCCAACAAGGCCGGCGGATAGAGTGGCACCAGAGTGATCGTGCTCATAAGCCTCACATGCTCCGTCGCCCCCGCCGCCACGGAAAGCGAAACGAGACCATTCGCTGAATCGCCATAGAAAGTGACATGCTCCCCGCAGCCGATGATATCGAAGCCAAGCCCTTCGATCTGCCGCGCCAACCGCGCCACTTCGTAAGGCGAACGGAGCGCGGTGCCAAATTCAATTCTAGTGTCGGACATTCTCGTTCCTTGTCGGGTTGTAACTAATTCTTGGGGATGCAGCCGTTATTAAAGCATCCCAAACATTGATTCTAAAATTTTCACGGCGTGACATTCTAGCGACTTGTACCAAAAGACTAGAATATTGCCTTTTCCGTTTCAGAAAGTATACTAGATGAAACCAAAGGGTAACCAAGATGCTGGTAGATAGGAACCATACCTAGAGGACATCATGAACACCGTTTTAGAGAAACCCGTCGTTCGATTCCTGAATGATTTGCAAGAAATGGGTGGTTTGAAGGGTACGGATATCGCCAACTTCACCGATGTCTCGAAGGCAACGGTATCGCGGTGGTCCAACGGTTTAAAATCACCACATTCCCGCACACAACTGGTTTTGTCGGACCTGCACTATGTCGTCATGCGGTTGAGCGAATATTACAACAGCGAGGAAATTCGCGCCTGGCTGTATGCCCGGCATCCCCAATTGGATGGGAAACGGGCTATCGATGTAATTCATGAGGATCAATCCGAACTAGTGATTAATATTCTCGACCGCCTTGATGCGGACGCCTACCTCTAAACATGCCGCCGCCGCGTATTAGAGACAGCGCTCTTCTCGATGCATTAGAGGATCTGGAACAAGCGCCTTTTTCGGGAACCGTTTGGCGATCGGTGCGCGAAGGAAACGACCCCACGGCGTGTTGGCGCGCGGGCGGACGGTGGGACAACAGAACTTTCGATGTCCTGTATACCTCGGAAACACGCGAGGCCGCGCTCGAAGAGAGACGGTTTCATCTGTTCCGCGGTCAGCCTATCCCGCCTTCGAAGGTGAAATACGAACTGTTTGAGCTTCATGTCAATTTGGTCAGCGCGATCACGCTTGCCGATCTCGAAGCGCTCCGCGCTATCGGCATGAACACAAACGGTTATGGCCTGGCGTCCTATATGGATAAAGAAACCGAATATCCTAGATCCCAGGAGGTCGCGGAGGCTTGCTTTTTTCTCGGGGCCGACGGCATGAGAGTGCCAAGCGCCCGTCACGACGGTCTTAATCTTATCGTTTTCTGCGAACAGGAAACGGATTTGGAAATCACCGAGATAAAATCGCTCGGCGTGATTAATTGGGCCCAAGAATAGACACATTCAACACTGCGGAACAAAACGCACGAATCCGTGCGCAGGGGAAACAAATCAATGACCGAGAACGCGGCTTCGAGATCCTACGGCACCGTACCCAGCAGCGAGCAAGCCAAGATGAGCGGGCTGGCCTTCGTTCAAGGGCTGGTCGCGGGGACACAGCCGCACAACACGATGGCGCGGACGCTCGGCTACGACATCGTCGAGGCGGAAGTTGGCCGCGTGTTAATTACCGCGACGCCAAACGGAGAGCACCTCAATCCGCAAGGCACCGTGCATGGTGGCTTTTCGGCGACCTTGCTCGATGCCGCGATGGGTCTCGCCGTGGCCACAACGCTTGAACAAGGCTACGGGTCAACATCCCTGGAGTTCAAGATCACCTTCATGCGGCCCATCCTGCCCGATGCGGGCGTTATCCGGGCCGAAGGTACGGTGCTGAAAGCGGGCCGGCGCATGGGCTATGCCGAAGGCAAGATCACCGACGCCAACGGCAAGCTTCTTGTTCACGCGACGACCAGTTGCATGGTCATGGAACGCCAAACGACGGCGCAGACTTAGCCCAACAGTTCCGCGATCAAACGTATACTCTCGACCGTCGGGAACCGTACCTGAAAGGTGCCGAGCGGCAGCGCGGTATAGCGGCTGAGGCGGTCCTTGATCCGGTCGCGTGGGCCGCATAGCGCGACTTCGTCGATGAAGCTGTCATCGACCGCCGTCACCGCTTCCTCGCGCTTCCCGTCGAGGAACAGTTTCTGAATGCGGTCGGCCATCTCGTCGAAACCGAGGCGGCGGACATTGGCATTGTGGAAATTGACCTCGCGCGCGCCCATGCCGCCGATATAATGGGCGTAATAGGGTTTCAAGCGGTCGCGGCATTCCTGCGCATCGTCGCCAAAGGCCACCGGGACAGCGGGGGCCAGATCGAAATTGTGAAAGCCCTTGCCGTTTCCCGCCGTGGCGAAACCCTCGAGCAGCAATTTTTCCATCGCCGGAAACTTCTCCGGCGAGAACATGCCGGGCACGTTGCCGTCGGCGATCTCGGCGGCCAGAACGGTATTTTTCGGTCCCATGGCGGCGAGATAAATCGGCATGTCCGGCCGGGGATGCGGGATCGCCTTGAGCGGCTTGCCGAGCCCCGTGGCCCCCTCGCCTTTGTAGGGGACCTGATAGAATTTACCCTGATACTCGACCGGCCCCTCGCGCTCGAATATCTTGCGCACGATCGCCACATATTCCCGCGTCACGCCGAGCGGCTTGCCGAAGGGCTGCCCGTGCCAGCCCTCGATGACCTGCGGTCCCGACAACCCCAGCCCGAGGCGGAACCGGCCACCCGACAATTGATCGAGACTGATCGCCGTCATCGCGCTCATCGCTGGGGTGCGGGCGCCGAATTGCATGATCCCCGTCCCGACATGAATCTTCGTCGTCTGGCACAAGATCCACGCCGCCTTGCTGACCGCATCGCCGCCATAGGATTCCGACGTCCGCACGATATCGTATCCCAGATTCTCGGCCTCGCCGATCAATTCCATATTAACACTGACCGGGTGATCCCCACCGGCGGTCGTCATTCCCAACTTCATCGATTTCTCCCCGTCCGACACGCAATTGCTCGACGCAGTCTACCCTTCAAACTCGCGATGCTAAAATGCCCCAGGTAAAGAGTAGGAAACAGACCGGTTACGGAGTGTCCCATTTTTTTGTTTACCTGAGTCCGCACAGTCGTATAGACGCAACGGACCGGTATCGCAGTGAATGTATTTTAACGGACCCTCCAGCGCCATGACCGAAGGCGACGCCAATGGCCGCCTGTAATTAGACCTATCGTGCCACATCGCTTTGCCCATTTGGCACAATATGCTGATCGCGCCGGGTAATTCACCCAAGGGTATCGGCTAAGATATAGTGGTTCGCCATTCTTTCGATGCGGCGCAGCAATTTGCGGCTCGTATATTTCCGATCAGAAATAATGGGATTGGGTCGGGTCTAGAATTATTCTCGGCGACTTCAAACCGACTTCAAATAGTTTTCCATAATGGTAATTATCCGACTAAGGAATGTAGCCGCAAAGCTAAGATGTCACCCCTGAGCAAAGCAGAAGTGTCACCTTT